>DAISHP010000309.1:0-3150 GCA_036822475.1 Bacillota bacterium | reverse complement strand
GGCAATAACTGCCATAGAAAAGCCTTTCCTGGCCGCTGTCAACGGTGTGGCCGCGGGTGGCGGTTGTAACCTTGCCCTGGCTTGCGATATTATCGTTGCCAGCGAGAAGGCGCGGTTCGTGCAGGTATTTACCCGGCGGGGGGCTTTTCCCGATTGGGGTGCCATCTATTTTTTGCCGCGCCTGGTAGGCTATGCCAAAGCCGCGGAACTGTTATTTACAGGAGATCCGGTCGACGCCCGGGAGGCTTTGGCAATCGGTCTGGTTAACCATGTGGTGCCGCCGGAAGAACTTATGAGTTACACCTACGAACTGGCCGGCAAAATAGCCCGTAACGCTCCTGTGCCCATTTCCTTAATCAAAAGGGGTTTAAGAAACTTTCCCCGGCTAACCCTCGACCAGGCCCTCGACTTCGAAGGCTTTGCCCTGGAAATATGCAAGGGTACAAATGACATGGCCGAAGGATTTATATCCTTCATGGAAAAAAGAGAACCGGTATTCAAGGGAAAATAGGATAAAACGAAACAAAGCAGAGAGGGCAAGTTCTCCCGGGAGGGGCCAGTGCCCGCGCCCACCGCAGCCCGCGCAAAATCGCCGGCTGGAAGGCTACGCCTGCAGGTTGGGGAGCGGGTGCCGGTGGAAAAGTCTTTAAGTATGGCCAGGTAAGCCCCCGCCTTGGCCAGAGAGAGCCCATGTCAGTGGCCCTACTCGTCCCGGATACCCCGAACGGAATCTCCTCCCGGGGAGGAGAACTGGCAAAGGTCCAGGCCAAACCGGTCGCCCTTTAAAAATATATGTTACGGGTGGTTGAGGTTAAACAGAAAAGGAGTCCGCAAAAATGCTCACCAAAGTACTAATCGCCAACCGGGGAGAAATAGCAGTTAGAATAATCAGGACGTGCAGAAGGTTAGGGATCAAAACGGTCTCTGTTTTTTCAAAACTTGACGCCGCTTCTCTGCATGTCTTGCTCGCCGACGAAGCCTATTGCCTTGGGGACGAATGGGCTTATTTAGATATCGAAAAAATTGTTTCGATTGCTCTGAAAAGCCGTGCCGAAGCCGTCCACCCGGGTTATGGTTTCCTTTCCGAAAACGCCGCTTTTTCTCAGGCCTGTCGGAAGGCGGGTTTAATTTTTATTGGCCCCTCTCCAGAGATTATCGGCATCCTGGGAGATAAGATTGAGGCGCGCAATGCGGTGGCCAAACTGGGCATCCCCGTCCTCCCCGGGGTCACCATAAGTCATCACAGTAAGCATAATTTGGCCGAGATAGCCAGGCAAATCGGCTACCCCCTGCTGGTGAAAGCATCCGCCGGAGGTGGCGGAAAGGGCATTGCGCTGGTCAAAGAACCTGAAGAGCTGCCTACGACAATCGAGAATGTGGCCCGTCTGGCCAAAAAATTCTATACGGACGACCGCGTTTATTTAGAACAACTGATCCCCAACTGCAGCCATATCGAATACCAGATTTTAGCCGACAGTTACGGCAATGTGGTTCAGCTCGGGGAAAGGGACTGTTCCATCCAAAGGAAAAATCAAAAGTTAATTGAAGAAACCCCCTCCCCGAAATTGAAATTTTGGCAGCGCCGCGAGATGAGTAAAGCAGCGGTCAGCATCGCGAAAGAATTCGGTTACACCGGTTTGGGGACGGTTGAATTTCTGGTCGACTTGCTGGGGAATTTCTTCTTTATCGAAATGAATACCCGTCTGCAGGTGGAACACCCGGTTACGGAGATGGTTTCCGGACTTGATTTGGTGGCGGAGCAAATCCGGCTGGCCTGCGGGGAACGGTTGGGGTTCAACCAAAAAAACGTTAAACTTGCCGGTTGGGCAATTGAATGCCGGGTGAACGCCGAAGATCCGGTTACTTTTCTGCCGTGCCCGGGAAAAATTCACCGCTTCCACAGCCCCTCCGGGCCGTGGGTCAGGGTCGATTCACATATCTATACCGGGTACGAAGTCCCCTGGGCATATGATTCCTTGTTGGGTAAAATTATTACCTGGGGGAAGAACAGAAAAGAGGCCATTTCCCGGATGGAATGCGCTTTGAGCGAATTTTCCGTCGAGGGCCTGGTTACTAATATCCCCTTTCATTTGCTGGTTATGCGTAACCGGCGGTTTTTAAGCGGGGAATATACCACGCGCTGCGCAAGGCAGCTTTTTTCCCAATTGCTCCGCGAGGGGATGCTGGAGGAATTAAAGACCTTTCAGCTTCCTCCGGAAGGGTAATGTGGCCGGAAGAGCCGCTTTCCCGGCGGCCGGGGTTGTGCTGGTGGACCAGGTCTTTAGCTAAAAATATTTCCCTGCTATATGAATTTATTTTGCTATAATGCAAGATAAAACAGGATTAGGGTAGGAAGACGGCAATGAAAATTGAATACGACCCGGAAGTCGATGCCCTTTATATTGAGTTTCGAGCCGTACTACCAGTTTAATTATCCTTTTGGGGTTAAGTCGTCGAATTAATTGGTGGGCTGGGCCAGGAAAATGAGCCGTTTTCATCCAGACCGTTGTGCCGGTCCGGATAGGAAAGCTTTTGTAGGGTACGTCGTAAAAAGCTGTAGGGGCTCCATATGTACCCTTCACTGTGGTGACGCTTAATTTCCGGACCATCAACCTGGCCGATTTGCCCGGGGAACACTTGTTGCATCATGCTCTGTGGGGGATTATCCCGCTGGCGGCCTGGTATTTTCTGGATCTCCTGGTTCAACGAACAAACATTTAATTCTTGACCTCCCCGTTTTTACTGTTTAAACTTCCGGGTCAACTATACTTTACTTTCCCCTTTTCCGCGTGTTACAATTTTTGAAAGCCATAAATCCTCCGGCCCGAACCTTTTCACGGGAGAGGTGCCAGTGAAATTAATTTCCGAAGGACATAACCGGTACAGAATTGCCCGCCAGCCGGGAATGAAAGTGGATGCCGTCGTGTTTGTCAGCCCGGCGCTTGTTTCGTACCTGTACGAGGACAAAGCGCTGGAGCAGCTCGTCCATGCCGCCCAGCTTCCCGGAGTGGTTGATCCGGTAATCGGCATGCCGGACATTCACGAGGGGTTCGGCCTGCCCATCGGGGGAGTGATGGCCAGTACCGCTGAGGGGATCATCTCCGCCGGCGCGGTGGGCATGGACATCAACTGCGGCGTCCGGCTGGTCCG
>DAISHP010000308.1:0-3154 GCA_036822475.1 Bacillota bacterium | reverse complement strand
TGGTCAGGGCGGTGTCGAAGCCAAAAGTCTGGTCGGTCGCCGCCAGGTCGTTGTCAATGGTTTTAGGCACACCCACAACCGGCAGGCCCTTTTCGTACAATTCTCTGGCGATGGCCAAACTGCCGTCGCCGCCAATGACGATTAAGGCGTCCACTTCCTGGATGCTGATGTTTTCAAACACGCGGTCGGAAACATCTTTAAAAACTTTTTTTCCTTCGATCGTAACCAGGTAATGAAAGGGGTTGTCGCGGTTCGTCGTACCCAGGATGGTTCCCCCCCGCGGCAAGATCCCGACCACGTCCTTTTCCGTTAATTCTCGGGCCTGGTTTTTGATCAGGCCGCCGAAACCATTCAGAAAACCTACCACGCCCAGGCCGTACTGTTTGATGGCGGTTTTTACCACCGCTCTGATCACCGCGTTTAAGCCGGGGGCGTCCCCGCCGCCGGTCAGTACCCCAATCCGTTTAATCCTCCCCATTGCCAACCTCCTCAGCCGGCCAAAAGCCAAATTTCAGCCTGCTTTTTGCTTAAGCCGCTTCCTTAATGATGGTGGTCATCATGACAGACGGGCTTTTTTTCCGGCACGTCCTCGTATTTTTTCCACATGACGGTGAAAGCGTGGGCAATCACGAGCATAACTACAGTAGTAAAGAAACCAAAAACAATTCCCTGCCACCAGCTTTCGAAAAACATTCTGAACTTCTCTCCCTTCTTAGAAAACAGTTATTTTTTGGAACAGAGCTGCCTCCCGTTTTTCTCTATAAAAATTATAGCATATTGTTTCCAGCAACAGAAGATTTAACTTGCCTCCATAGGTATTTTCTTTTTCCTGCCCTAAAAAGGCACAAAGTTTCCCAGGCGCAAAGGCACAAAGTGAAATATTCCCGACTTTATTTCTTTGTGCCCTTGTGCCTCTGTGCCTTTATACCTCTACCCTGAAAACAAATTTTTATCCTCTGATGGTGCCACGAAAGTGGCATGAGGGTCTACCTTGAAAACAAAAATTTTTCATTCTCTACCGGTGCTGCTTTAGCGGCATGGATGTCTAATTCTTGATTCCTTATTGCGCTTCCGCGGCCAGTTTTTCCAGGGTGGCTTTTAACTTTTCCAGGGTGCTGCCGTAGCCGGCCCAGTCCCCCTGCCGGAGTTTGTTTTGCGCTTCGTCGTACAGCCGGCTGGCTTCCCGCGCCAGTTCGGCGATTGTCTTCGGTACCGTTGTCTGCTCTTGTTCCGGTTGCGGAGCCGCCGGTTGCGCTGGGGAAACGGCCGCCCGTTCCCCGAAGATTTTTTGCAGAGCCAGATCTAAAGCAGGTTCCATGACCACCTTATCCCCGTGCGCCACAATTACGCGGCGCAACTCGGGCAACTTGCTCTGCTCCGCCTGCAGGTACAACGGCTCAACGTAAATCAGAGCGTTTTTAATGGGAATTACCAGGAGGTTGCCCCGGATCACCTGGGAACCCCTTTGGTCCCAGAGCGAGATTTGCTGGGAAATAAAAGTATCCTGATTGATCCGGGCCTCGATTTGCATGGGGCCGTAGACCAGCTCTTGCTTCGGAAATTCGTAAACCAGCAGCTTGCCGTAGGCTTCGCCGTCCGAACGCCCCGCCAGCCAGGCGATCATATTCTTTTTGTCTTGGGGCGTAAAAGGCATGATTTGAATAAACTCCGGCTTCTCTTCTCCCGGCAGCCGGACGATGGTGTAATAAGGTTCCATGACTTCTTCTTTGGTGCCGAAAAGTTCCGTCGGCAGGTTCCATTTATCTTCTTTGTTATAAAAGACCCGGTAGTCTTGCATATGATAAACGGTATACTTCCTGGCCTGGATGGCAAAAAGATCCTCCGGGTAGCGGATGTGGCTTTTTAAATCAGCAGGCATTTCAGCCAGGGGTACAAACATACCGGGAAAGATTTTCTGGAAAGTTTGCAGCACCGGCTCAATCGGTTCGGCAGCGTAAAAGGTTATTTCTCCCGTATAGGCGTCGATGACCACCTTCACCGCGTTTCGGATATAGTTTAAGCGGCCCTGGAAAGGCTCGCTGTAGGGAAACATGTCACTCACCGTGTACGCGTCCCACAGCCAGTAGAGCTTACCACCGCTCAAGACAATGTAGGGGTCCTGGTCGTACAAAAGAAAGGGGGCTATTTTCCGTACCCGCTCTTTGATGTTGCGGTAATAAAGAACCTGACTTTCGTTCGTAATTTCAGTCGCCAAAAGCAGCTTGTAATCCCGGAAGCTGACGGCAAACAGGAGGCGGCGAAGGAAAGATTTGACCGGAACGCCGTTTTTTCCCTGGTAGGTGCACCAGGCGTTGTCTTCGCCGACGGGGTAATCAAACTCCTGATCGCGGGTATTGACAATAATATATTTATCGGTCGCTTCTCCGAAGTAGATCTCCGGCCGCTCCACCTTCAGGCCGGTTTGGGAGGCCGGCGGAATATCTTTGATGAAAAACTGGGGCAGGCCCTCGCCGGTGACTTCGTTTACCGGGCTCATGGCAATCCCGTAACCATGGGTGTATTTCAGGTGCTGGTTGACCCAGGTCTTGGCCGTTTCCGGCAGGGAATCCACATTTAATTCGCGCGCCGCCAGCATCACCTGACGGTAACGCCCGTTAATCACGTAGCGGTCCACGTCGATATCTTTAAACTCGTAGTAGGTGCGCATTTCCTGCAGCTGGCTGTAAGTTTGCTGCAGGGGGCGGTAATCCCACAGCCGGATGTTTTTAATCGTGTCCTGGTTTTCCCGGACGTCCTGCGCGGTAATCGTCCGCCCGGCGGGAAAATCCTTTTTTTCTACTTTGTCCAGATCATAAGCCAGGCGCGTCATTTTAATGTTATTTTCAATGTACGGTTTTTCCCGTTCCATTTCGTTAGGCAGGACAATCAGCTTTTGCATTAGGGCCGGGTAAATACCGTTTAAAACCACGGAAGCAACGACCAGAAACCCGATCGCGTACAGGACCAGCCGGAAGCGTTTCAAAAAGGCGTTCACAATAATCACCACGCCGACGAGCAAGGCCAGGATGAACATGATTTTATAGGCCAGCAGGTTGGCGTGGAGGTCGGTGTAGCCGGGTCCGTAAACGACCCCCTGCTTGGAATACAGGAGGTTATACTGCTGCAGGCGGTAGCCGCCGGCCCGGATCAGGAA
>DAISHP010000307.1:0-3158 GCA_036822475.1 Bacillota bacterium | reverse complement strand
CGACGCCAAGAACACACAGATTTACGAAGGAACCAACGAAATCCAGCGGCTGGTGGTTGCCAATACTTTAAAATAGGGCCTGCTTATAATCATTCAAGAGCTAAGGATGGTGCTGGCTGATGAAATCTTTGCATTGCATCGTCTGCGTGAAGCCCGTTCCCGATTTAAAGGCGAGCCAACAATTATTGCATCAGCATGGCCAGGTACCCGGAGGGGCATCCGGACCGGGCGGGCCGGATTTTTGAACACTTGAAGGCGCAGGCCGCCTAAAGGCAATCCGGGTGAAGCCGGTCCGGGGGCTGCCCGGGCGGGTCGTCCCGGCGCGTTCGCGAGGAGCAGAATCCCTGGCGAGGGAGCCGGGGCGGCTGGGCCCGGCAGACGGCCAACCGGACCTGGCTGGCCAGGGGGTATTTTGCGCAAAAGCATGTCTTTTTCTCTGCCTCTCATTCTTACACCTTATCCCTTTCCTCTTGCCGTGTCTATTTTTTTGCCATTGCCCGCAGGCAGGTTATGTGGTATAATGTTTTTGTCTGGAACTGACTATAGCGCTGGTGTAGCTCAGCGGTAGAGCAGCGCACTCGTAATGCGCAGGCCGTCGGTTCGAATCCGACCACCAGCTCCAGGAAAGTGAGATATGGCAAGGGTTCCGGGGATGGAAGCCCTTGCCATGGGTTGGTTTACTGAAACCGATTGAGAAAAAATTGAGAAAATCCAAAAGGGTTATTTCTTCAGCGTTTTGGTCAGGAGGTTATCAATCTTCCTGGCCGCTTCTTTTTAGGCGTCGGGTGTCAGGTGGGCGTAGATGTCCGCCGTTATGCCTATGCCGGAGTGCCCCAGCCGAGCGCTGATTACCTTCAGGCTTTCGCCCATTTTCAGGAGCAGGCTGGCGTGGCTGTGGCGCAGCGTGTGGAAGGAAGCCTTTAACCCTGCCTTATGCGCTATCTCGCTAAAGCGTGAGCTGAACGTGGAGTTGTGTATCGGGCTTCCGTCCTGCCAGCAACAAACAAGACGAGGTTGGAACACCAGTATTTTGATAAACTTCATCCATATTTTATACCCGAACATATATACATTAGTGCGGAGCAGGCGTTCTTGTCAAACCCTGCAGAATTTAGCTGGACACCTCAGGACATAGACCGGTTACTGAGAAGTATCCGGACACCTACCTCGTAACTCCTTCAGGCGTCTCGGTAGCTTATAGAACTAGTTTCCTCGACCGCGATTTAGCCACGGGTATTTGGGCCGTGCTGGTGGTGGCGTCGGGGGTATGGGCGTGGCGGGCGTATGTTAAGAGCCGCACCTCCTGAATGGCCTCATGGATGAGGGATGTCCAATGGCGTATGAAGAGTTATTTGATACGGCCCTGGAAAAGATATGCAAGGTTCGCTTTTATTATAAAAACTGCAAGGGAGAGTATACAGACCGGACTATCCAGCCAATAGCAATGTTCCGGTACAGGAACCTTGATGACGGCACGCACACCTACGTTTTCGGTTTTTGTGAGCTGAGGCACGAATACCGGACTTTCCGCTTCGACCGGATGAGCAAAGTAATAACCCTTGAAAACGAAACTTTTCCGGTCAAATTCGTAGATGTTGAATCCCATCTCGAAAGGGGGGATGAAGATTTTGACGGCTTTAACCTCCGCAGGGTTAAAATTATAAAATGCGTTAAAGGGATGCCTCGACCCAAAGTGCCGCCGACCTTCGGAGTAAAAGACCCTTACGGCGAACCCGGCCCGGAACCTATTAGGCCACCGAAGCCGCCTCCCCGCGATTCTGAATACCCAAAACTGTGGGAATCGCCAAAGCTATTCAATCCTCCTAGAGAATGCAGATCGCCGCTTGAGGAGAAAATACTTTCTGCGTTGGATAATGACGATGAAGTCTACGGTTACGAAATAGAGCCTTTCAAAATTCCATATTGGGCAGGGAACAAAAGGCGTTTTTATACACCTGACCTGCTTGTCAGGTACAGGGGCGGAAGAAAAGTAATTGTTGAGATAAAATCGGAGTGGGATTTAAAAGAACCGCTGAACCAGGCCAAGTTTAAAGCGATAGAACAGTATGCCAATGAGAACGGGTACGGCTTCGAGGTCTGGGCCGATTGGACTATGTTCCCCGTAGCGTGGAAAGAAGCAGCCGCCAGTAAGGAAGAACTCACGCGCCTGACAGGACAAAGGAAAACCGCCCCAGCGCAACAAAGCAACTGGGGTTGTTTAGCGTTTATTGTGGCCGCCGTGCTTTTCTACCTGTTGATGTCGTACATATCACGGTAAAGGGTAATTTCCCCGTTTAGGTACCAGGCAGGGTTTCGCCCCACTGTGGCGAATAAATAATCCCGTAAGGCATAGTTTAGTAAAGGGTGATCAATATGGCACGTTTTATCGTCTACCTTGAACCGGCTGAAGAAGGAGGGTATATCGCTTCCGTGCCTGCCTTACCTGGTTGTGTTACCCAGGGGGAAACAAGGGAAGAGGCGCTGATTATGGCTGAAGACGCCATCCGGGGTTACATTGAAAGCCTGAAAAAGCACGGTGAGCCTTTGCCTTACGGTTTTGAGAAGGCCGAGGTAAAAACAGTTACCGTGGACGTGGCTTAGATGACAAAACTTCCCGCCTTGAAAGCGAAAGAGGTTATCAGCACCCTTGAGAAGCTGGGTTTTCAGGTGGATCACGTCACTGGCAGCCATTACATCCTGCGCCATCCGGATGGCCGCCGGGCGGTAGTTCCTTACCACGGGAACAGGGACGTTAAACAGGGTGTATTGCGTTCGATTATAAGGCAAGCGGGAATCAGTCCGGAAGAGTTTAAAAAGCTGATTTAAAGCCCCGGTGATTGAGAAAAATTTGAGAAAACCCCCGTCCAAAACCACACCCTGTGGTAAATTATCCCAGCCCCACAGGTGTTGTCATTATTGGGTTTGGGTTGTCTAATGAGGATAAAAAAGTCAGCTCGTAATGCGCAGGCCGTCGGTTCGAATCCGACCACCAGCTCCAGGAAAAGACCAGACCCCGCAAGGAATTGCGGGGTCGTTCTGTTTGGTGCAAAGTAAGCCGAAAATGCAAAATGGGGACAAATTGGGGACAATTATCTTCCAATAACTCCTCAGAAAATAGAGGCACAAAGGCAACAGGCACAAAGGCACAAAGGGGAAAT
>DAISHP010000306.1:0-3159 GCA_036822475.1 Bacillota bacterium | reverse complement strand
GCTGGGCATTTAGGAGGTGGCTGAAAAATGCAAAAAGAAGTTTTAATCCGTTACGAACGCTGCCTGGGCTGCCGTTCGTGTGAAATTGCCTGCGCGGTGGCGCACAGTCCGGAAAAAAATTTGTTTGCGGCGGTTAATACCGCTCCACCGCCAAAAAAGCGCCTTTTTGTGGAGCAGGCGGCGGGCAAAAGAATTCCCTTTGTCTGCCGTCACTGCGAGGAGGCTTACTGTATTGACGCCTGCATCAGCGGGGCAATGCACAGGACGCCCGACGGGATCGTTACCAATGTTGGCGAGCGCCCCTGCGTTGGCTGCTGGATGTGCGTGATGGTGTGCCCGTACGGCCTGATCAGGGCGGATGAGCAGCGGCGCCAGGCGTTAAAATGCGACCGGGCCTGCCTGCAAGAGGCCGATGTGCCTGCCTGCGTGGCCGCCTGTCCGACGAAGGCGCTGGTTTATGAGCCGGTTGACGAATTCAGCAAAAAGAAAAGAGAGGCATACGCAGTTAATGCCCTGCTGCCTGCTTTAAGTAAAGTCTGAGAAATGAGCCTGCGCAATGTTAAAGCAGTGGATATTGGTTCCCCGGTACCCTGAAGCGGGGTAAGAAGAAATGTAGCTGAAGATTTAGTTCGGGGCGGAGGCCGTCGCGTCGGTGGTTAACTACGTCGGCGTGGATTTGAATACCGCCTTTGTCCCTTTGTCTGGTTACGTGGCCGGGATAAACGCCGCGGCGGCGGAAAATATCATCGCGGACCCCGTCCAGTTCCAGAAAGAAAACGAGCAAAGCTTAAGCCGGGTTCAGTCTTTGGACCCGGCTGATTACATTTTTTGTCCGGTACCGGCAGGAAAAATGTAGAATCCCGGCGAAAGTTTTAATATGTGAAGATTAGAAACGCATCAAAGCCCGTCCGGACCGGGTTTAATTTTAAGCTTGGGGAGGTGTCCCGGCGCTAAAATGGCGAGTGTTCTTGATGAATTTCTGGATCAGACCCTGCAGGATGATTTTAAAAACCTCGACAACGTTTACCGCAGCCTGGTGAACGTGGTCAGGCGGATCAAGACGGCCGCCGCCGAAGGGAACCTGGAGGTCTTGCGGCAGGCGCTGGCCCGGCACGAGGAACTGGTGGGCCGGCAGCAAGATGTTTTGCAGGGTTTTCAGGAAAAGCTGCCGCTTTTTGACCTGCCGGCCTTCCTGCAGGAGGATTTTCACCGGGCTTTTCTGGACGCCCTGGCCGCCGAGGGGTTGGCCGCGGAAGGGGAATACCCGGTTTACGAAGTGCAGCCGTTTAAAATCCGCGTTTTGCCGGAGAAAGAAATGGTCACCATTAACGATAAAGTCTACCGGAACCTGCGTCCCGGCGTACTGGCCAGGCATTTAAAGAAGGAAATCGAGCGTTTGCAGGCCGCCCCCTTCGATGCCGGACGCTTCCTGGCGGCCCTGGCGGCGGCTTACGACACCGAGACGGCCAGGCAGATCGTCAAGAAAAAGATCGAGGTCAGCGAGCAGGAAGTGCTTTTAAGAGATATTTACCATACGCTTACCCCCCTGCCGCAGCAAAAGCGCGCCTACCCATTGCAGTTCTTTGCCTTTGATCTGCACCGGGTGCTGCGGAGCGGGCAGCAGTACGCGCCGGACGGCCGGCGGTTTTTCATCGGCAACGTCCGTGATAATCGAAAAGCACTGGTCGTGCTGGACGCCCAGGGGCAGCCTCAGCGCTACGGGGTGATGAAGTTTTACAGGGAGGGATAACCGGTGGAACCGGAGGAACCGGAGGTCAGGGAGGCAGCCGGAGTCAGGGAAACGACGGGGATCAAGGAAGCAGCGGCCGGGGCCGGAGAAACGTTCGGAGCAGAGGAAAAGGTTTTGAAAGGGGAAGTAAATCTGGAAAGGGAATTGGCCCCGGAAAGGAAGGCAGCCCCGGAAGGGGAAACAGTTCTGAAAAGGGAAGCAGCCCTGGAAAGCCTGCGGCGCGGCCTGCCGCCGCCGGACGGGGAGTTGCTGAAGGCCGTTACGGTAGGCGGGGAGGATGGCATCTGGAATTTCTGGCGGGAGCACTACCTGGCGGATTACGTTGCCGCCGGCGGCAGCAAGGTGAAATTTTTCATCGGCAAGGCGGGTGCGGGGAAAACCCACGCCCTTCTCCTGCTGCTGGCGGAGGCCCGGCGGATGGGTTACCTGACCGTGTATGCGGACGCCCGCCAGGTGCGTCTGAATAAGTTCGATTCCCTCTACCAGGCCGTTCTCGACGGAGTGGATGTGGCCGGCCTGGTTGCCGGCTACGCCAAAACGGTGGTGGAAAGCCTGGGTTATCCGGCCGGGCAAATCCCCGCGGGGCAGGATTTTTTCACCTGGGCGCAGGCGCAGGGGCGGGCGGCGGAAACGCTCCGGCGCGAAGTCCAGGAAAAGCTGGACGCCCTCTACCACGACCGGAAGATTAACCATAATTTCGCCCTGGCTTTTACGCAGCTCTGCGCCGACCACCTGGGTGCCCGCCGCCTGGCCCCGGAGCAAAGAGAGATCTTAAGCGACTGGCTGAAAGGCCGTCCTTTGCCGGCGAAAGCCTTAAAACCCCTGCGCATTTTTGCCCGGATTGATAAGTATAATGCGCGGCTGATGATGGCTTCTTTCCTCCACCTGCTCCGGCTTTGCGGCCGCCGGGGGCTTTGTGCGGCCATCGACAGCCTGGAGGCACTGCTGGAGCGGGGGCCGGAGGGGCGGGCGCTTTACGGCCGGGCGGCGCGCAACGAGGTCTACGAGAGCCTGCGTCAGCTGGTGGACGACTTCGCCGATTTTGAGGGGGCGTTTTTCGTCTTTGCCGGCCGCCCCGAGTTGATTCACGACGAAAAAGGCGGCTTGAAGTCCTACGAAGCCCTCTGGATGCGCATCCAGAGCGAGGTATCCGGCGCCCGCCCGAATAAGTTTGCTGATCTTCTCGACCAGGACGCGCTGGTGAAGGAATTTTTTACGGTGAAAAGATGCCTGGAGTTGCAGGACAGGCTGAACAATATTTTTGCGCTGGGGGTCGCCCTGACGCGGGAGGACTTTTCCTCCCTGCTGGGGGCCGTCAGCATGTTTTCGCCGGTTCGCCGGGTGGTGGAGGCCATTTTCGGCGCAAGCGAAGCCGCGGCCGGGTTGACCGCCGGAACTGCCGCCGGGGA
>DAISHP010000305.1:0-3161 GCA_036822475.1 Bacillota bacterium | reverse complement strand
GGGAAGATGACTACACCCAAAACCGGAGCAGTAATGGTCGTCGGCGGCGGCATCGTAACTTATAATTTAACGGAACTGGAAACGAGTTAGATTTTTGCTTAATTTTTCTGCCTCATCCAATAAGGGGGGTGGATTTTCCTTGAATAAATTTAAAAAGATTTTGATCCCGGTCGACGGCTCGGAGCATTCTCTCCTGGCGGCGGAATACGGGGCCAGCCTGGGCAAGGCATGTGGGTCGGAAGTAATTTTGTTGCACGTTATTCCCGATCCCGGTAAGTATTTTCTTTTTCCTCAAGAAAAAGGCAGAGAAAATTCCGAACAGTTGATTCATAATAAACATAGAAAGAGAGTAAAAACGATCATAGACAATATTCAAAACCAGATGTCTGCCTATAACGTAGCACCAAAAACAATAATTCTTGCCGGGGACCCCGCTTTTGAAATTTGTAAGATGGCAGAATTAAGTGATGTTGACTTGATTATTTTAGGCAGCCGTGGTTTAAGCGATATTAAGGAATACTTTTTAGGTAGCGTAAGTATGCGGGTTGTGCGCAGGGCCAGGCGTTCCGTGCTGGTTGTGCGCTAGCTTCCCTGGAAACATTTCCGTTGCCTTGGCGGTGAGCCCAGGCGTTTGCGGAATGCGCCGGGAGCACCGGCGACCCGGCCGGCCCGGGGAATCTCCCCGGGCTTTGCGTTTTGAAGAGCGCTGTTTCCAAAATGCTCGCCTGGAAAAACGGCAGGATGATGAAATGACCCATTATTTTTTCCGCCCGGGAGTAACTGCCGCCGCCTGCCGGCCCGCCGCCGCTATGGCCCGGAAGAAGCGCCGGCAGCTTTCGCACTCCCCGCACATCGTTTTCCCTCCGTAATAGCAGCTCCAGACAAACTGCCAGGGGACGCCGAGCCGTTGCCCCAGGCGGACAATATCCGTCTTGTCCAGGCGCTGGGTATAGCTGATCACCTTCACGCGGTTTCGCGTTGAGCAGGCCAGCGCTTCATTGATGTTTTCGACGAAGGAAATGCTGTTGTCGGGAAAAGTTTGGGCCTCTTCCCGGTTAAACCCCG
Source organism: Bacillota bacterium (assembly GCA_036822475.1). Classification (GTDB taxonomy): domain Bacteria; phylum Bacillota; class Desulfotomaculia; order Desulfotomaculales; family Nap2-2B; genus JAIMBK01. Next base: position 2,096 of record DAISHP010000305.1, on the reverse strand, counting down.
TCACAATTAAAGCGCAGTCCAGGACCTCGGCATAACAGGCGGCAATATTAATGAATAAACCGTTCCGGTTGGGCACCCATACGGCGGCCGCCGTATCTGCGGCGGCAACGGGGTCGTCCAGGTCCGCCGGGCCCGGCTTGGGAACTTCCCGTTCTTTACTAACCAGGGCGGTGGGGGTAATTTGCTTTAAAAAAGGCAGCTCGATGATTTTATGTTCGAGGTTGTAATAGGCAGCCAGGGCCGCCGCCGCACCGATTTCTTTCGCCGCCGCCCGCTGCCCGTAATCCATGGTCAGGCATAACCTTACCACGCTTTCCTGCCGCGCATAAGCCAGGTTAACCGCCGAGTCCAGTCCTCCCGAAAGCAGAACGATACTTTTCATTGACCTTTCCCTTTATCCTTCCCCGTAACTGGCCCAGGCATCGGGCGATTCCCAGATTTTGACCTTGACCAGCCTCAGTCCGCTTTTGCCCAGGCTCGCCTTTAAGCGCCGGTAAACAAACCGGGCGATGTTTTCCGCCGTGGGATTGGTTTCCCGCCCCGGCTGACGGAAGAAATCCAGATCATTTAAGTATTGGTGATCAAGGTCTTTAACCACGTCTTCAACCAGTTTCTGCAGTTCATGAAAATCCATCAACATCCCGGATTCATCCAGCTCACCGCCGGCTACCAGCACCTCCACCAGCCAGGTGTGCCCGTGCAAACGCGCGCACCGCCCGGGGTGCCCCTCCAGATGGTGCGCCGCGTCAAACTGTCTGCGGACCATCAGTTCATACATCCATTCATCTTCCTCCGCTCCAGCAGGATAATCAAAAGCCTGGCTCCCCCTAATATTTCGCCGCCGCTCGACATATTCCTGCGCGCCCGGCGCGTAAAAAAAGCAGGTTTTACCTGCGCCAAAATATGTTTTTGGAATCAGGAATCAGGAGAGAATCTCTGATTCCCGATTCCTGATTCCTACTCCCAACGCCCGCCCGTAACAGCGGGCCGCTCCGCGGGAATCACCCATTTCCTGGCAGAGGTTGCCTCTTAATCCCCAGGTTTCCGGACAATCCGGCTCCCGGGCAATAATTCCGTCGCAAATTTCCAGGGCTTCCCGGTACCGGCCCAGCTTTTGCAAACAGGCGGCCTTATTTAACAAAATATTTTTACTCCGGGGGGCAAGGGCAAGGGCGCGGTCGTAACAATCCAGGGCTTCCTCAGGCTTGCCCACATCTTCCAGACAGGACGCGTAGTTATTATAAATGACAGGATCTGCAGGCAAGCAGCGCAGCGCATTTTCATAACAGTTCAGGGCCTGATGATACAATTTTAAGCGATGGTAGCAGGAGGCCAGGTTGGCCAGAATAACGCCGTCTCCCGGTGACATTTCCCTGGCCAGTTCGTAGCAGGCTACGGCCTCCTCGTCTTGTCTTAAAAAGGAGAGGCTGTAACCCTTATTATTTAACAATTCAACACTGTTTAAACCCTCCGCCTGGGCCCGTTCGTAATATTCCAGCGCTTCCCGGTGATGGCCCAGCTTGCTGAAGGCCAGGCCCAGGTTAAAGCACAGGGCGGGGCTCATTCCTTTCGCGGCCAGCTCCTGCCGAAAGACAGCAAGGGCTTCTTCCGCCCGGCTCATTTCCAATAATTGAACCCCTACATCATTCAAAGAAAGGGTATGCGGGCGGTCGTTAAACAATTGAAAGAAACGGGGAGATTTTTGTTTCTGAGCGTTTGCCCGGTTTTGCCCGTTCTCCGGAACCGGGAGTTCCTCCCCCCGGTAATTGTTTCTCAGCAGGCGCTGCACGCTTTGCCCCCGGCCACCGGTCCTTCTCAACCAGTAGAGAAGACTGGTCCGGCCTTGCTCCCCGGCTGCCTTGCGCCAGTGCAGGATGGCCTGATCGACCTTTCCGCGCTTTAAACACAAACGCGTCGCGTGCAGATGCAGTTCCGACTTTTGCGGGGCCACCTTGACGGCCCGGTTGACCAGCCGCAGGGCCTGTTCCTCGGCGCCTAAAGCCTCTAAAATGCGGGCCCCGGCCTGCCATAAACTAATGGCAACGCTTGTCCCCTTAAACGCCGGCAACGGGTTCCACATTAAGATCGCCCCTTAT
>DAISHP010000304.1:0-3165 GCA_036822475.1 Bacillota bacterium | reverse complement strand
GAAAAGTTTTGACCTTCGCCAGTTCTCCCCGGGCGTCTTTTAGCAGGCGGGCGGCGTAGGCCGCGGCGGCGCTGGCCTCGACTACGGTTTCGGGAATGTCTTTGGGCCCGGTAAAGGCGCCGGCCGCAAAAACCCCTTCCCGGGTGGTGAGAATGGGTATCCCCTTTAGAGAACGGGTAAAGCCATATTCATCCAGTTCTATTTTTGCTGCCCGGGCAAGCTCCCGGGCTTCTTTCGGAGGGTGTAAACCTACGGAAAGCACAACCAGGTCGTATTCCTCTTCCTTCACCTCGTTGTCTGGTGTCTGGTAGCGGATGACCAGGTTTTTGCTGAAGGGCTTTTCCTTTATCGAGGAAACCATGCATTTCACATAGCTAACCCCGTATTCATCTTTCGCCCGGTTATAGTACTGTTCAAATCCTTTGCCGAAAGCTTTTACATCGATGCAGTAAATTGTTGTTGCGCACCCCGAGAGATGCTCTTTGGCGACAATGGCCTCTTTTGTAGCATACATACAGCAAACTGACGAACACCACGGGTACCCTTTGGCCGGGTCACGCGAACCAACGCACTGGATGAAAGCAATTTTTTGGGGGACGGTATGGTCGGACGGCCTGACTACGTGCCCCTGGTAGGGGCCGGAAGCGCTGAGGAGGCGCTCGAACTGCAGGCTGGTAATTACGTTAGGATAAATTCCGTAGCCGTATTCTCCCCGCTCCGCAGGGTCAAAAATTTTAAAACCGGGAGAAAGAATGACCGCGCCCACGGAAAGCTCAGTAATTTCTTCCTCCATCTCGTGATGAATCGCCTTGCGGGCGCATTTTTCCTGGCAGGCTCCGCATTCCAGGCAGTTGTCCCGGTCAATTACGTAAGCGTTAGGAAATGCCTGGGGGTATGGTTTATAAATAGCCTTTCTTTTGCTTAACCCCTGGTTAAACTCATCAGGAACTTCCTGGGGACATTCATCAGCGCACCTTCCGCAACTGACGCAGCGGGTTAAATCGACGAAGCGGGGGCGTTTTCTGATTGTCGCGGTAAAATTACCTGCATCTCCTTCCAGATTAATTAATTCTGCACCGGTGATGATTTCGATATTCAGGTGGTTGCCGCAATCCACTACCCGGGGCGATAAAATACACATCGAGCAATCGTTGGTGGGAAAGGTTTTGTCCAGCATGGCCATTGTCCCGGCAATGGCCGGCGATTTTTCGACCAGGTAGACTTTGTATCCGCATTCGGCAAGATCAAGTGCTGACTGCATTCCGCTGATTCCGCCGCCGACAATCAAAACTGCTCCAATCATAAATTTCCCCCCTTATCCCATGGCTTCTTCTAACATGGCGAGAAGCTGGCTTTTTTCAAATCCTTTTTGGCTGGAGGCGTTGCTTGGGCAGGCGGCCACACAGGCCCCGCAGCCCTGGCACAGGGCTTCGATTACTTCGGCCTTTTTTGTTTTTTCGTGAAGGGTACGGGCCCCGTAATCGCAAACCTCGACGCACATCCCGCAGCCCACGCAAATTTCCTGGTCAACCACCGCAGTAATCGCTACATTTTCCAGTTTTTCTTTCGAAAGAACAGTAACGGCGCGCATGGCGGCGGCGTTGGCCTGGATAATTGACTCTTCGAGAGATTTGGGAGCGTGCGCCATTCCACACAGATAAAGACCGTCGGCAGGAAAGTCGACCGGCCGCAATTTCATGTGGGCTTCTAAGAAAAAGCCGTCGGCGGTTAAAGGTACTTTAAACAACTGGCTCAGCCGTTCGTTATCTTCTCCCGGGATAACCCCGGTACTTAAAACGACCAGGTCCGCCGGCAGGGATATTTCTGTCTGGAGGATATGGTCCTTTACCCTGACCTTAAGTTTCCCTTCTTCCGGTTCCACCACGGGGCCGGCTTCCGGCTCGTAGCGCACAAAGACCACTCCCTTTTCCCGGGCGCGGGTATAATATTCCTCCGCCAGGCCGTATGTCCGGAGGTCGCGGTAGAGGATAAAGACGTTTGCTTCCGGGTTTAATTCTTTAGCTTTTAAAGCGTTTTTAACCGCCTGGCGGCAGCAGATCCGGCTGCAGTACGGTCTTTCTTCATTCCGGGAGCCGACGCACTGGATCATCACGATATTGTCATATTTTTGCCCCGCGGCAAGCCTGGCCTCCAGTTCCCTCTGAGTGAGCACGCGTTCATCTGTACCGTAGAGGTATTCTTGAGGTTGGTATTCCCTGGCGCCGGTAGCAATGATGGCCACCCCGTGCGTTATTTCTCTTGGTTGCCCGTGAACAGTTAAGGTTGTCTGGTAATTCCCCGGGTAACCCTTCACGTTTTTGATTTCCGTGTTCAACATAACCTCAATAAGAGCGTTTTGTTGGACCTGGTTGATCAGTCCGGCAATTTTTTGGGAAATGGCGTTGTCTTCAAAGGTGTAAGCAAGGTGGCGGGCGTTTCCACCCAGTTCATTACTTTTTTCCACCAGGTAGACATGGTAGCCCTGTTCCGCCAGCGAAAGCGCCGCAACCATTCCGGCTACCCCGCCGCCAACCACCAGGGCGTTGTGGTCAACGGGGCTTGTGGACGGGCGGATGGGGTAGAGGAACTGGACCTTGCCCACCGCCATTTTAATCAGTTGCTGCGCTTTTTTAGTCGCCAGGTCGGGCCAGTTGCGGTGGACCCAGGAAGAATGCTCCCGGATATTGACATGTTCGTAAAGGTAGGGGTTGAGGCCCACCTCTTGCATAACACTCTGGAACAGCGGAGCGTGGGTGCGCGGCGTGCAGGAAGCCACCACGACCCGGTTAATTTCCCATTCCTGAATGGCGGCTTTGATTTTTTCAATACTGTCCTGGGAACAGGTAAATAAAAACTCCTCTACGTGGACTACATTTTTGAGTTTGGCCGCGTATTCGGCCACCTTTGAAACGTTAATCACGCTCCCGATGTTGATTCCGCAGTTGCAAACAAATACTCCTACCCTTGGTTTTTGCCGGCGCGTGACTTCCCGCTCCGGGGGAAATTCCTTTCTTTTCGTCAGGCTCCCCCGTGCACTGCTCAAGAGACGGGCCGCATATCCGGCGGCTGCGCTGGCTTCGGTAACGGTTTCGGGAATGTCTTTCGGCCCTTTGAAAGCACCTGCTACAAAAATACCTTCCCGGGAAGTAGAGCAGGGTAAAAACT
>DAISHP010000303.1:0-3182 GCA_036822475.1 Bacillota bacterium | reverse complement strand
CTCTTGCTCATCCTTAAAGTGTCGGCCAGTCCCGACAGGTCGAACTGCAAGAACCTTCCCCTTGCTTTTGCATTAATCTGAGGGCCGGTTTCCTCCTCCAGGTAAACCTTTGACCGGCTGGCAAAATTATTTAACGGCAACGTAACCTCCAGTTTCGGGTTGCCTGGACCATAACAGGCTCCGTGCCAAACCTCTTTGATATGTTGCGACCACTCTTCGCGTCCGGCTGTTTTCGCTCCCCTGATCCGCCAGCGCAATTTTGGTATTTCAACAGTGACCAGAGTACGGCATTGCCTGCCTTTAAAAGGGTAGAACAGTTCCGCCTGTAATACATCGTTTTCTAATCCAACAGCTATATGAACTTCGTCGTCGTCGACTTCTACAATCTTCGCTGGCTCTTTCATCCTCACCTGAAGAACATCAATAAGATTTTCCGGGATAACCATGGTAAGCTTTGCCTCGCCGCCTTCGGCCTCGCGGGGAAAATAAAGTTCCGGTTCAAAAAAAAGCATCAAATCAGGGAAGAAAACAAGTTCAAAGCTGTATTCGCTAATGTCCCGCCGGCTCAAAATAATAGAATACTCCCCCAACGGATGAGGCCCCAGTAACTCCTCCGCGCTCAAATCGACTTCAAAGTATCCTCTCTCCCTAAAATTGCCTAAATCCGATATTTCCTTTTCATCAATCAATCTTTCCCTCGTTCCGTCAGCAAATGTTTTTATAATCCGGATAGTCCATTCTTTTATTTCTTCTTCATTCGATGGCACGCAAAGCCTGGGTACCGTCCCGGTGTAAATAGGCCGCTTTCCTTCCGCCCATGCCCCAACAGCAAACTCTTCGCAATTTAAAAAAGGTCCCGGCCCAGGAGAACCAGAAGGGATGATCTCGAAAATGTTCCCTTCCTTGTCGACAAGGTAGATTACCGGTTCGAGTACGAAATTAACCAGGGCAAGCCGGTATCTGTTTCCCTCAAAGTAAATATCGCTACCCGCTACTACTGCATTTTCAGGAAACAATTCGTATCTTTCCGGGAAAAACAGCCAGGCCCTTTGTCTGGTAAGCCGACCGGGCTCAATTTTTTCCCCTTTTTCACTAAATATCATATAAGGCATGCCGTCCCATGTCTTTACCCACCAGGAGGGGTAGGCATAACCTCCGATATTCAGGGTTACCCGGTATTCGCTGGCAATGTGCGGAAGGTCAATCAAGTCTTCCGGTATTTCAACAATGCCGTTTTTTAAGTAGGCGCGCAGGCGGATTTCTTTTATCCAGACCGGAGGCACTTCCCCGCTGACAATGCTTACATAAATTTCTGGAGGACTCGTGACGTCATAAATATGGAACCGGTGCCCCCCGATGACCATTTTTAAATCGCCCCGCCCAGGGTCAAGGATAATCTTTGGTACGTTTTTCCTGAACTCTATTTCTTCCCTGATTAATTTTTCAAGCTCCGTAACCACCCTGGCCGGTAAACCTTCAGGAAGGGGAATTACTTCCCCATGATAACGCCGGTGCAAAGCAGTACAGGCGCACAGCCACTTTATTGTCCACTCCCCGCCGTAAATCACAAACCGTCTTACCGGCTCTGCGCACTCATTAAGGGGAGAAACACAGTTCGCCAATTGCTCTTCAACCTGAGATAAATCAACCCTCTTTATATCTAACTCCTTGTTCTTTCCCTCTTTTAATAACAGGGCTTCCTGCCGGTTACCTACCGGATAAGGCAATGCGGCAACACGTTGTTCAAGCTCCTTCTCGACTTCTTTTAGTTCCTTTAAGGCCTGTTTTTTCTCCTCCAGGATGCGCACTCCCGCCTCCAGGTCGCCTTTCCCCAGTTCCCTGATTTTCTGCTTTATTACGGCAACTTCCTGCTCAATTTGAATCACGGAACTCCTGGCTTCATGCAAAGCCGGGCAGACTTCTTTTTTCAGTGCAGCTCTTGCCGCTTCGGCCTCTTTTTTCCTTTCCTCTGCCTGCTTCAAACGATAGGCAAGCCCGACAACGGCCTCCTCCAGTATTCCTCCTGGCTGGATTGACAGAGCAGTTGTAACCCGATTAAAGTCTTCCTCCCAATCTTTTGCTTCTTTCTCAAGACTAAGGAGTTTGTCAATATCCTGCCTGTATTTATAGTGAGCCGCCTGCAACCTTTTAAGGTCTTCCACCCACATGTTCAACAAATGATCTATCTTTTCAAAAGAAGCATATTTTATAAAGTCTTGTAATTCAACCCTGGCCGAGCTGGAGCAGATTCGCTCCCCTCCCTCCGGCCAGAGTTTCGATGTCAGATACTCAATTTCTTCCATTTGCTTACCTATCTTTGCCTTCATAATTTGCTGTCTCTTTTGCTGTTCCTGGTAAAATGGCAAATCCTGTTCCATTTTCTTTATTACTTCTGCTAACTCCACTAACCTCTGATCGATTTCGGTGAACGACTTTAACTGCTTCAGGCATTCCGTTTCCCTTTCCTTGAGCCTCTTTATCTCCTGGTCTATGTCTTTTAACCCCGCTCCCAATTCCCCAAGCCTTTGCTCTAATGCAGCAATCTCTTGTTCAACCCGTGCTCTGCGTTTCTCTGCATCATTTATCGCCGGTAAGATTTCTTTTTCCAACGTTTCTCTCGCCGCGTCCGCCTCTTTTTTTCTGACCTTTGCCTTTAGCAAGCGTTCGTTTAATTCTCTGATTATTTTCTCCGGCGGTCCTGTTATCGGGTCCGGCAGCAGGGTGGCGGCAACCTGCTCCAGGACAGTCTCCCATTCCGCCATCTCTTGCTCCAGTTGGGCCAATTCCTGTTCGTCCCGCCGGTGTTCCCGGCAGACTGTCTGCAGTGCTTCGAAACGGCCGACCCACGCTTCGCCTGAAGCAACAAGCGAATCGAGTGAGGGTTGTTCTCTTACTAAGGCAGCGAATTTATCGATATCCAGAGAAAGAGTTGATTCAAGGGCAGTTGAGAGCCTGGCCAGTTCAGAAGCAAGAAAACCTCGCAGTAGGCCGGTGATTTTTTGTGTCCCCCGTGACTCTTCACCAGACTGCTCACCTTCTTCCCATTGCCAGAGGTGCGCGGCTAAGGAAGTCAACTCATCTTCGCGCCCTTTAGCTTCATCTTTTAGAGCTGAGATCTCTTCTTGCCTGCACTGGTAAGAGTCAAATTTCTGCACCAGTTTTTCAATTTTTTCTTTGAAATC
>DAISHP010000302.1:0-3194 GCA_036822475.1 Bacillota bacterium | reverse complement strand
GCCGCACTGCTGAAAGTAAGTGAACTGGGTGATTTCCATGCCGTCCAGCCAGACCTCCCAGCCCAGCCCCCAGGCCCCCAGGGTGGGCGATTCCCAGTTGTCCTCCACCAGCCGTACGTCGTGCTGCGCCGGGTCGATTCCGATGGCCCGCAGACTTTCCAGGTAAACGTCCACCACATCGTCGGGCGAAGGCTTTAAAATCACCTGGTACTGGTAATAATGCTGGAGGCGGTTGGGGTTTTCGCCGTAGCGCCCGTCGGTGGGCCGCCGGGAAGGCTCCACGTAGGCCACGCGCCAGGGCTCGGGCCCCAGCACGCGCAGAAAAGTGGCCGGGTTCATCGTTCCCGCCCCTTTTTCCACGTCGTACGGCTGCTGGATGAGACATCCCTGGCCGGCCCAAAAACGGTCCAGGGCCATGATGATTTCCTGAAAGTTCAACAGGCCCACTCCTTTAACATATAATAAAATACCAGGAAAGAGTCATTTCTGCAAGCGCTTGAAGTTTTTCAACCAGTTAATTGACAACCGGGCGACGACGCAAAAAAGCGCCGGGAAAAGTGAGGTTGGAAAGAGCTATTCCTGCTCCCCGCCCGGCTCCCGGTCCGGCCAGGCAACCTCCAGGGAATAATGCCTGGCCATGGCGGTGACGGCGCCCAGGGTGGTCAAAAGGGCCAGTTCGCTGCGCAGCATCGCCCCGGCGATGCCCAGGGCTCCCACCACGGCGGGTATTTGCAGGACCGTCCGGCCTTCTTTCTTTAACAAAAGGCGCACTTCCCGGCCCTTCGCCCACCAGGCGCGCAGCTGATCCCCCAATTCCGAGCGGTAATCCTGGATTTTCTCACCCATGCTTTTTTCTTCCAGATTAATTAAAGCCTGCACGACGTCCGAACCTGCTTCTTCTAAAGCCTCTTTGGCCTCCTTGTAACTGATCCCCATTCTTGCCCGCAGCAGGTCGATTTTTTCCAGGTCGTTGGTCATGATAACCGCAACCTCCTCGGCAAATCCTCTGAAAATAGCTTCTGATCATTTCCCACCGGGCTGGAATTGTCCGGCTCGCTCCGATGTGCCTCTATGCCTTTATCCCTCAGTGCCTCAGTGCCTTTGTCCCTCTGTCCCCCTGTGCCTCTTTACGTTAAATATCTTGCCCCTCGCGCAACGCTTTTTATGCATGATCGCTGCCGGGGCCGCCCGGGTGGCGCCAAAATTCGGCGGCTGCCCCCCGGTAGCCCAGGTGGTATTCGAGGTAGTTCTCTAAAATAGCTTTTAACTCTTTTCTGGCCTGGACGCCCACTTTGCAATTTTCCAGTCTGGCCAGCTCCCAGCGCAAAAAGAGCTTGAGCGTTTCCACCGTCCCTCGGCGGCACCAGATTACATGCTGGGCGCCACCTCTGGCACAGGCGGAGCAGAGCACTCCCCCGGCAGCGGCCGAAAAAGCCGCCTGCGCCCCCGCCGGCGGCCGGCGGCAAACGGCGCAGTGCTGCAAAACGGGTCGGTACCCCAAAAAGCTGACCAGCTTCACCTCAAAAGCCCGGGCGAGGATCTCCGCGTCCCCCCGGGCAAGGAGGCGCAAAGCCTGCAACAGAAGCAAAAAAACTTTTTCGTTGGCCTCGCCCTCCGCGGTCAGGTTTTCCACCAGGCCGGTCAGGCGGCTGGCGTAGCCGATGGTCCGCAGGCTCTGCAGCAAATCCGGGAACAATTCCACGCCTTCGCACTGGCTGATCGAATCCATTTCCCGGCCCTTGTGCAGCAAAAAACGCGAATAGCAAAAGGGCTGCACGAATCCTCTTTTGCGGCTGGCCGGCTTGCGCGCTCCGTGGGCCATCACCCGCAATTTGCCGTATTCCCGCGAAAACAAAACAACCAGCAGGTCGGCCTCGCGCAGATTAATGGTGCGCAGCACAATTGCCTCCGTTTTGTATAACTTCAATTTTTCCCTCCGACCCCCGTATTTTGCGGGTGAAAAAACACTTCCGAATCTTTTCGCTGGCAACCGCCCTTTTTCCTTTTGAAACAACATGAAAATATTCAAGATCGGAACCATATATTTTAATGATGAGCATATCCGTGACGGGGTGAAAAAAATTAAAGTTATTTTTCTGCGTACCGGCTTTTTTGCCAGGCTGCTGGCGGTTGCCCTCCTGGTCCTCCTCTTCACCCTGGGCGCCGACCGCCTGGTGGACGCCAAGCACCAGGAATCGGTGAAAGCCCTTTCCTGGGCGCTGGCCGAAAAAGTAGTGGTGGTTGATCCCGGGCACGGCGGGGTGGATCCGGGCGCGGTCGGCAAAAATAATATCCTGGAAAAAGATCTCGTCCTGGCGGTAGGCCACCGGTTAGCTGCTCTGCTCCGCCAGGGCGGGGCGAAAGTAATCATGACCAGGGAAACCGACACGGACTTAAGCGATCCAAAACTGCGCGGCCTGTACGCCAAAAAGCGCCAGGACCTGGCCCGCCGGGTGGCCCTGGCCAACAACAGCCGGGCCGATCTGTTGATCAGCATCCATATCAATAGTTTTCCGAACCCTCGCCAGTCTGGTGCGCAAACTTTCTACCCGGCCGGTTCGCCCGCCGGGCACCGGCTCGCCCTGGGCATTCAGAAAGAGCTTAACTTTTTTTTAAAAGATGATCGGCGGGTGCCGCTTCCGGGTAATTACTATATTTTAAAAGAAGCGAAAATTCCTGCGGTGATCGTGGAAATTGGTTTTTTAAGCAACCCGCAGGAGTATAAACTGCTCCAGGACCCGGCCTACCAGATGAAAATCGCCTGGTGTTTATACGCCGGCCTCGTCCATTATTTTGCTTCGCAAGGGTGAAAAGGTGAAAAGATGAAAGGGCAGGAAATAACCCGGCTTACCAATATCTGGAGCAAGGTATCCCGGCAGGACGACCGCCCGGTTTCCCGGGTAGTGATCGAATCAACCCGCCCGCTGGCCTACCAGTTACGAAGGATTAACCAGGTAGTGGCTTTGACCATTGATCAGGCCGTCCCCAATATGTATTGCGATACCCTGGCCGTTTACGACGGTTTGATCAATGAAATCACGGTCCAGCCGGAAGAAAAAAACCGCGTAACCGTTTTCATCACCCTCAATCACCAGGCCCCTTGCGCGGTCAGCAGCACAGAGGGACTTCCAGTCCGGACTTTTTTTTCTTTCGACCGGGCTTACCTGAGTGATCTTTTTGCGGAACGCCGGATC
>DAISHP010000301.1:0-3206 GCA_036822475.1 Bacillota bacterium | reverse complement strand
CAAAGATCAGATGGAAAAGAAAATGAGCGAGGCGGTGACCGGCGAGGCCTTAAATATTCTGGTGGGGGGCCTTCCCGTGGACGACCGGGATGCGAAAGAGCGCGTGAAAAAGGTGGTGCTGGAGTATTTAGACCGGTATTACGGCATCCATGAGGACGATTTTGTCAGCGCCGAGCTGGAGGCGGTTCCCGCCTGGCCGGCCCGGGACGTCGGTTTTGACCGCAGCCTGATCGGCGGCTACGGCCAGGATGACCGGTCGAGCGCTTTCACCGCCCTGGAGGCGCTCTGCGAACAGGAAGAGGTGCGCCGGACGGCGGTGGCCCTGTTTGCCGACAAGGAAGAAATTGGCAGCATGGGGAATACGGGAATGCACTCGGTGTTTATGGTGAATTTTATCGCCGAGATCGCCGGCCGCTGCCTGCCGCAGTACAGCGACCTGGTCCTGCGGCGCATCTTGAACAGCTCCCGGGCCATCTCGGCCGATGTTACGGCAGGCTTAAACCCCAGCTACCCGGAGGTAATGGATAAACTTAACGCCCCGCTTTTGGGCTGCGGCGTGGTGATCAGCAAGTATACGGGCGCCCGGGGAAAAAGCGGCGCCAGCGACGCCCACCCCGAGTTTGTGGCCTTCATCCGGGGTCTGTTCGACCGGGAAGGAGTCGTCTGGCAGACGGGCGAACTGGGCAAAGTGGACCAGGGCGGCGGCGGAACCATCGCCTACCTGATGGCCCGCCACGGAATGGATGTGCTGGACTGCGGCGTGCCGCTTTTGGGGATGCACTCGCCTTTCGAAGTGGCGAGCAAGCTGGACGTCTACATGGCGTATAAAGGATTTAGGGCGTTCTATAAGAATGCCGATTAAAGGGGCACAAAGGAACAAAGGTACAAAGGCACAGAGGGGTAAAGGGAAAAGGGGAAGAGGCACAAAAACTTAAAGGTGCGGGAAAACAGAGGTACTGAGGGATTAAATCGGGTTCCCGCCGTTCGGGAAAAGCCGCTTCTCTATTCATCACGGGCTTGCCCTGGAATAACTTTGTGCCTTTGTGCCTGTTGCCTCTGTGCCTCTATTTTCTGGGGAGAGATCCTTCATGCTGGTGAAATATTCCGTTGGGGACGTCGTCCAAATGCGTAAACAGCACCCTTGCGGCGGCGACCAATGGGAAATCATGCGCACGGGGGTGGATTTTCGCCTGAAATGCTTAAAATGCGGCCGGGTGGTGATGCTGCCCCGGCCAAAATTTCTAAAAAGCGTAAGGGCGGTGGTGAGCCGTTCATCCCTTTAAAGGACCGGGTGGAACGAGCGCCGGATTCAGTGCGGGAGTCATTGGGCAAGCGGTCTGCCCCTTTAAACGGCCGGCCAAAGGAGTGCTGGCGAAAAGGAAGCTTGCGTTTTAGCAGGTGAAAAAAGGACGGGAACCCACCCTCTTCAAGGGGGTTTATTTTTCAGGACAAAGAAGGAATCGTGACGAATGCAGGGAATTTTAAGAGATAAGGCATAAAATTGACGACAGGAGGAAAAATAAATGCGCATTCGTTTTTTGGGGGCGGCCCGGATGGTGACGGGCTCCTGCTTTCTTTTGGAGGCCGGGGCGGTCAGGATCATGGTTGACTGCGGAATGTTCCAGGGTCTGCGCTTCATCCGGGAGAACAATTACCGGCCCTTTTCCGTCCTGCCGCAAAGCGTGGATTATCTTTTGCTGACGCACGCCCACATCGATCACAGCGGGCTCATTCCCAAGTTAGTTAAACAGGGTTTTCGCGGGAAAATTTTCGCCACCGCCGCCACCGTTGATCTCTGTTCGATAATGCTGCCGGACAGCGGCTACATCCAGGAGATGGAAGTGGAGCGCCTGAACCGGAAGAACCGGCGGGCCGGGCGGCCCGAGGTGGAGCCCATTTACACGTCCGAGGACGCCCGGAATTGCCTGTCCCTGTTTCACCCGGTAAACTACGGCGAAACGCTCCCGCTGACCGCCAAAATTTCCGCCCGTTTTTTGGATGCCGGGCACATTCTCGGCTCGGCGGTCATCGAGCTTTCCGTGCAGGAGGGAGAAAACCAGACCAGGCTGGTCTTCAGCGGCGATCTGGGGAACGAAAATAAACCGTACCTGAACGATCCCGTCTCCCTGACCGGGGCGGACTACCTGATCATGGAGTCTACTTACGGAGACAGGCGGCATGACGGGCAGGAAAGCCGGCCCGAAGACCGCCGGAGGCTGCTGCGCGAAATAGTCTGGGGCACTTACCGCAAAGGCGGCAATTTAATTATCCCCGCCTTTGCCGTGGAGCGCACCCAGGATTTGCTTTACGACCTGAATTTGCTGGCTTTAGAGGGCGACTTCCCGCCCCTGAAGGTATACATCGACAGTCCCCTGGCCACCGCCGCCACCGAAATTTTTCGCCGGCACTGGAAAACTTTTGATGAAGAGACCAGAAAACTCGTCGCCCAGGGCAATGACCCGCTGCGGATGCCGGCGCTGGAATTTACCCGGACCACCGAAGAATCGATGGCTTTAAATAAAATCCCGAGCGGGGCAATCATCATTTCGGCCAGCGGGATGGCCGAGGCCGGACGGATCAAGCACCACCTGAAGCACAACCTGTGGCGGCCAGAATGCACGGTGCTGCTGGTAGGCTTCCAGGCGCCGGGCACGAAGGGGCAACGCCTGCGGGACGGGGCCAGGAAGATCCGTATTCACGGTGAAGAAATCGCCGTGCGGGCGGAAATTAGAAGCATCGAAGGGTATTCTGCCCACGCCGACCAGCAGGCGCTTTTGGACTGGGTGGGCAGCCTGCGCAAAATGCCCCGGCGGATTTTTTTGGTCCACGGAGAGGCGCAAGCGGCCGCTGTACTGGCGGAATTGCTGGCCCAAAAATACGGTGCCGCTGTTTCTGTGCCGGCCCTCGGGGAAACCGTCGAGCTTACGCCGGGCGAGGTGATTGACGAAGCAAAAGTCCGGGAGGCCCTGGCGGCTTTATCTGCCCGGCTGGAAGACGTTTTGCAAACCAGAGCGGCGCAGGATCAGTACGCCAGTCTATTCAATAAATTAACTGACCTGGAAGGTTTTGTGGAGAAAATGGTTAAGCGGGCGGGCTAAAAAATTAATCTTTTTATTCCTTAAAAGTTAATATGATTAATTATATATTGATTAAAATAACGGGGGAAGTTTAATGGAACGTAGATCGTCAGTTGCCAACCAGGAAAA
>DAISHP010000300.1:0-3214 GCA_036822475.1 Bacillota bacterium | reverse complement strand
AGCCGTACCGCCTGAATTGACATCCACTCCTGTTTCCGGTAAAATAGCCCCAGTTTTATTAAACTGCATCCGTACAGGTGAGCGTGAACGCAAATGCAGGCTGAATTAATCTTTACCGGAACGGAACTCCTTCTCGGCGAGATTTTGAATACGCATGCCCAATATCTGGGTCAGCGGCTGGCGGCGCTGGGGATTGAGCCGGTTTTGCACACCACTGTGGGGGATCAGGGGGACCGGCTGGCCGCCGTAATCACCCAGGCGTTGAACCGTTCCGATCTCATTATCATCACCGGTGGGTTGGGTCCGACCACCGATGATCTGACCAAAGACATCGTCGCGGAGGTTTTAGGGGTGCCGATGGTTTTGGACGAGCCGTCGCTGGACCGGATCAGGGAATTTTTCCGCCGGCGGGGGACGGAGATGCCCGCGATCATGGTCCGGCAGGCCTACTTTCCGGCTGGCTCCCGGGTTTTGCCCAATCCCCGGGGCACCGCCCCGGGCGCCCTCCTGGAAAAAGACGGGCGGTTTCTGGTGCTTTTACCCGGCCCGCCGGCAGAGGTGCGGGCCATTTTCGAGGATTCGGTGGAGCCGTTTTTGCGGCAGCTGGGCGTAAGCGGGATGGTGAGCCGGAGTAAAATTCTCAAGGTGTGCGGCATCTCCGAAGCCATGGTGCAGAGCCTGCTCAAGGATTTAGACGGCCGGGGAAACCCCGGCATTGCTTATCTGGCCAGGCCCGGCGAGGTTCACATCCGGATCACGGCCAGGGCCCCCGGGTGGGCGGCAGCCGAGGAAAAGGTGGCGGAGCTGGCCGCGAAAGTGCAGGAAAGGGTGGCCGGTTATCTTTTTGGCACCGGCGAAGAGGAACTGGAAGAAGTAGTCGGGCAGCTGCTTTTGCAAAACCATTTAACCATCGCGCTGGCCGAATCGTGCACCGGGGGTATAATCGGCTCCCGGCTGACCAATGTCCCGGGCAGTTCGGCATATTTTTTAGGCGGCGTGGTGGCCTACGACAACCGGGTTAAAGAAAGTGTTTTAGGCGTCCCGAAGGGTCTCCTCGAAACTTACGGCGCCGTCAGTGCCGAAACAGCCGTAGCCATGGCGGAAGGAGCCCGGGACGTGCTGCAGGCGGACCTCGGGCTGGGCGTTACCGGCATCGCCGGGCCGGCCGGAGGAACCGCCGAAAAGCCGGTGGGCCTGGTTTATATTGCCCTGGCCGCCCCCGGTGGCGTGGACTGCCGGCGGTTCCTTTTCCCCGGGGAGCGTCCCGGAGTGCGCTGGGGGGCGTCAAACGCCGCCTTAATGATGGTGAAGGATTACTGCCGGAAGCTGTAAGAAAGGACAAAAGGCACTAAGGCACAGAGGCACAAAGGAAAAAGGACAAAGGCACAAAGGGAAAAGGGGCAGAGGTACAGAGGCACAAAGGGAAAAAAGCATAAAGGGGCAAAGGGAAAAAGGCACAGAGGCACTAAGGCACAAAGACACAAATGAAAAAGGGCAGAGGTGCAAAGAGAAATATACCGGGAGAATGAACTTTGTGCCTTTGTGCCTGTTGCCTTTGTGCCTGATCTTTAATCTAAATTTTGCTTGATTTTACCACCATTAACTATTACAATAAAAACATTAACAAACTCCCTCTTTTTTTACAACCGGTCTTCGGTTTTATCCCCGGGCGCCTTGTGCCTTTGTGCCTAATGCCTTTATGCCTATCTTTGTGCCTTGTGCCTTTGTGCCCATCTCCTGATTACTTTTAAGGTGGTGTTTTGATTTGAGCGACAAGATGAAGGCCCTGGAAGGTGCGTTGCTGCAAATTGAGCGGCAGTTTGGAAAGGGTTCCATCATGCGGCTGGGGGAAGCAACGGCGAAATTAAGCGTCGAAGTCATCCCCACGGGTGCCCTTTCTCTGGATCTTGCCCTGGGGATCGGCGGCCTCCCCCGCGGAAGGGTGGTCGAAATCTTTGGCCCCGAGTCTTCCGGAAAAACCACCGTTGCCCTGCACGTCATCGCGGAAGCCCAAAAAATGGGCGGAATTGCCGCTTTTATCGACGCCGAGCACGCCCTCGATCCCGTTTACGCCCGAAACCTGGGCGTGGATATCGATAACCTCCTGGTTTCCCAGCCGGATACCGGTGAACAGGCCCTGGAAATTTGCGAGGCGCTGGTCAGGAGCGGAGCCGTCGACGTGGTGGTGGTGGATTCCGTGGCCGCGCTGGTACCCCGGGCGGAAATCGAAGGAGAAATGGGGGACGCTTTTGTCGGTTTGCAGGCCCGGCTGATGTCCCAGGCTCTCCGGAAATTAACGGGCGTGATCAGCAAGTCGCGAACCGTGGCCATCTTTATCAACCAGTTAAGAGAAAAGGTGGGGGTCACCTTCGGCAATCCGGAAGTAACGCCGGGAGGAAGGGCCTTGAAGTTTTATGCGTCGGTAAGGCTGGACGTCCGGAAGATCGATACGGTTAAACAGGGTACGGAATTTGTCGGCAACCGCACGCGGGTGAAAGTGGTCAAAAATAAAATTGCCCCGCCGTTTAAACAGGCCGATTTTGATATCATGTACGGCACAGGTATTTCCCGGGAAGGAATTCTGGTGGACGTGGCCACCGATTTAAATATCATCAATAAAAGCGGTGCATGGTATTCTTACGGCGAAGAACGTCTCGGCCAGGGGCGGGAAAACGTCAAGGAGTTTTTAAAGGAACACCCCGAAATTGCCGGGGAAATTGAAAACCGGGTAAGACAGGCTTTAAATCTGGGCGGAGCAAAAGCGGCCCCGGTGACGGAAGCGGACTAGGCCCCGGCAAGATCTGGAACCCGGTTTAAGGCGCGGAGGAGTGCGCGGTTTCAGGTACAGGGGATCGTCAAAGTTATTAAACAAATACCATTATTAATCATATTTACCATATGTGAGTCATATCTTTATAACGCAATTTGGAGCAACAGATCTTTTTTGATCTTTGCAAATTTAGTGAAAACCCGGTTAACCCGGATGACCTGAGCAATATAGGGGAACTCAAGATAGTCATTTTGGACAGTGGAAGTCTGGATGGTGCGCTTTTCGATCCGTCCGTGACCTTTATCGAGGGTTGTGTACGGAGGGGGAAAAATCCTCTTCATCCAGGTCACGGATGGCCTCAAAAAGGTTTTTCTGGTTTTGTTTCACCATGCTTTTTTCTTTTCGACCACAAAACGGGCATTTTCTGCCTGGGTATGAATGGCG
>DAISHP010000299.1:0-3229 GCA_036822475.1 Bacillota bacterium | reverse complement strand
CGCCGGCAAAGAGCGTCCAGACGAGGGTTTTGCGCTCCACCCCGGCGGCCGCGGCCCGGTAAGCCCGGTGCGCCGTCCAGAAGAAGGCCGCCCAGATCCCCAGCACCGCCAGCAGCCCCAGGACGCCGGTCTCCACGGCCACCTGGAAATAGTAGCTGTGCACTTCGTTGGAGTTGTACAGGTACCCCTGGAAGGAGCGGTAGGCTTCTTCCCAGCCGCCGCCGCCCCACCCCAAAACGGGGCGGGTTTTCAGCATGGCCAGGGCGTCTTTGATGAAATAGGTGCGCTCAAAGGCGTTGCGCAGGTAGTTGAAGGAAATTATCTTCTGGAGCAGTTCCGGCCGGAAGGCGGCGAACGCTCCGCCGGCGGCGGCGAGGCAGCCGAGCAGACCGGCCAAAACCCGGCCGGCTTTCGCTCGCTCGTTCAGCCAGGCCGGCGGGCGGCGGGAAGAGAAAAAGTTGTAAGCCGCCTGGGCCAGGATAGCCGCCGCCAGGCCCGCGCCGATCCAGAGCCAGGCCACCCCCATTTGTTTTGATCCGGCACTGTTAATAAACAGGTGAATAAAAACGTAGCCGAGGCCGCCGGCAAGCAGCGCGTGCGCCAGCACCGGCAGGCGTTTTTGCCAGGGCAGGCCGGCGATGTAGAGCACAAACACCGCACCGGTAATGAGCAGGCCGCCGCGGGATTTGGTCCCGAAAAGAACGGCCAGCAGGAGAAAGTTGGCCGCGGCGTAAAGGTAGCCGAAAGGCCGCAGGTTGAGCAGCCGGTCCGGCAGCATTTTTTGCAGCGTCCGGTCGGTGATGGCGGCGGCCAGGGGAAGCGGCCCGTTTTTTTGCCAGAAGAACAGGCCCAAAAAAGCGGCCAGGGCCAGGTAGCTGGCCAGGGCGTTGGGGTACTGGAAACTGGAGTAAATCCGGCCGTTTAAAAAGCCGTCCTTGATGTTCACCAGGCCCGTGGCGGTGGCCAGCCCGGCCAGGGCCGCCCCGACGGCGGCGAGGTAAATGACGTGCAAAAAGCGGGAGAGATCGGCTTGTTCCCGGACCAGCTGGACGACCAGCCAGTAAACGAGGAAATAGAGGACGTTCTTGACGATTTCGTCTACCGCCAGGCCGTAGTTCACGGCGCCCGCGGCGGCCGCCAGGTAGGCCAGCGGCAGCGCCAGGACGAAATAATCCAGGGGGTGAGAGAGAAAAACGTAATCGCGGCGGCTGTGCTTCCCCCACCAGGCCAGCCAGAACAGGGCCGCCGCCAGGACAAGCGCCCGGCTCTGCTCGGTGGCGAAGAAAAGCCCCCGGAAAAAGGGCGGGAAGAAAAGCAGCAGCGCCACGCCCCAGAAGGCCGCCTGGTCCGCCCAGGACCTTTGCGCGGCGGCGCGCCCGGCCGCCGCCGTTATTTTGGTCAGCCTCGCTCCCTTTACCTGGGCCGTTGCTTTAGGCATTTTTATCCACCCTCGCCAGTTAATTTCAGTTCATCAAGTTTAAAGAAAGCAGCAGCAACATTTACAACATTTCCCGGCGGCCGGGAACCAAAATCAACGTTTCTCATTTCTCCACGCCGCTCCAAAATTCCTGCCTGCCGAAGAAAAAAGATGTTTTATCCCGCATATCATTGCCTCCCTTCCGGAAAAATGTTACAATAATGCCGCGAACGAACCAGTCAGGGCCTTTTCCCGCCAGCATTCAGGGGGGTGAAATCGATGAAGGCGGCACCTGCAGAGATCGCCGCTGCCGGCGAAAAAAAGTACACCTACGCAGACTATTGTAAGCTCCCCGAGGGGGCACCCTACCAGCTCATTGGAGGTGAATTCGTCCTGACGCCTGCGCCGGGAACTTACCACCAGACTGTTTTATTTAACCTGGGATTGGAAATGGGAAACTTTGTACGGCAGAAAAACCTGGGAAGAGTGCTCTTCGCCCCGGTTGACGTTTACCTCGGCGAAACCGAAACCTACCAGCCGGATATCATCTTTATCGCCCTGGAAAGAATGAATATCATCGAGCCGCAGCGGATTAACGGCGCTCCCGACCTGGTGGTGGAAATTCTCTCCCCGGCCACCGCCTATTACGACCTGCGGAAAAAATTCAAGGTTTACGAGCGGTGCGGCGTCAAGGAATACTGGATCGTGGACCCGAAAGAAAAATCGGTACAGGTTTTCGTGCCCAAGGAGGGCAGGTTCGTCCTCGACCAGGAGGCAGAGCGGGCAGGCGAAATCTCCTCCCGTGTTCTTTACGGGTTTAACGTTCGTCTGGAAAGCCTCTTTGAAGGCTGGTCAGGTTAATCTTCCCTGTTTCCAGGCGAAAGAAAAATGACAGAGGGGGGCAGAAAATCACGCTGGCGGCCGGCTTCCGCCAAATTATGGGATAAATTTTCTTAGGATTTACCATTTTCTGGTCTTGACACCCCCCTATCTGGGGGTTATAATGTGGTCGTGGGAGGGAACATTTGTTCTCGGAACATTAGTTTTCCATGGGACTTCTGTACTCCCCTCCCATTTCGCCCACCCCGGGCAATCTGCAAGGTAAGGAGGTGAAAATAAATGCCTGTGAACAGAGTTGCCGGCGGCACGGTGCTGCAGCTGGAGCTGCAGACCGGCGTGGACGCGCAGGGGAACCCGGTCTACCGGAACAAGAACCTGCGCTTTGTGAAGCCGGATGCGGCGGACCAGGACCTGTACGACGTGGCCCAGGCCCTGGCCGGGCTGCAGGAGTACCCTTTGCACAAGGTCAGCCGGATCGACGCCAGCCAGCTGGTGCAGGTCTAGGCGGCTTCCCGCGGCTCCGATGAGCTGTATGCGGACGGGTTTAGAAGGCCGGGCCAGTTTTCCGGTGAAAGTGGAAAGGTTTTTGGTGAGGCGCGCGAAAGACCTTCTATGTCAACAGGCAATTTAAAATTTTTTCATGACAGTACAAATGTTCGGGGCCTTGAAAGGAGGTGATTTCCAATGCCCCCGGTGACTACCCAGACGCTGCGGATGGTCTTTAAGAACGAGAACGGCACCAACTTCACCATCAGCCTGGACAACCCGCGCGACAACGTTACGCCGGCGGAGATCGAGGCCGCCATGGACACGATCATTGCGAAGAACGTGTTTTTAACCGGCGGCGGGGCGCTGGTGGCCAAGCAGGACGTGAAGATTATCGACCGGACGACCAACGACCTGTACGACCCGAACGCGTAGCCTTAAAGCGGCTGGTCCGCCGGGCCGCCGGCCGGGGCTGGCATGGCGCAG
>DAISHP010000298.1:0-3240 GCA_036822475.1 Bacillota bacterium | reverse complement strand
CTGTATTTTATGATCGGCCTGCCCACCGAAACCCGCGCCGATGTAGAAGGCATCGCCGCGCTGGCCCACCAGGTGCTGGAAACGGGGCGGCGCCTGGGTGTCCCGCGGGGCAGACTGACCGTCACGGTGAGCGTATCCTGCTTCGTGCCCAAACCCCATACTCCCTTCCAATGGGAGCCAATGGAGACAATGGATATATTGGGTGAAAAGCAGGCGCTCCTCAAAAATCTGTTAAAAACCAGGGGAATTGTTTTTCGCTGGCACGATCCCCGGATGAGTTTTTTGGAGGGGGTGCTGGCGCGCGGGGACCGGCGCCTGGGGCCGGCGCTGGCGGAAGCGTGGCGCCTGGGTTGCCGTTTTGACGGGTGGTCGGAGTGTTTTCGCTTCGATCTCTGGCAGGAGGCGTTTGCCCGGACAGGGGTCGACCCGGCCTGGTATGCATACCGGAGGTATGCTGATACCGATCTTTTGCCCTGGGAGCACATTGATGCCGGCGTTTCCAAAAAATATCTCCTCCGGGAGCATCAGCGCGCCCTGGCCGGGAGGCCGACCGTTGACTGCCGGGAGGGAAAATGTTCCGGCTGCGGATTGTGTGTAACTTTGGAAATTGAACCGGAGCTGGCGGGAGGAAAAAAAATTGCCCCGGTACAGGGTTCAGTTTAGCAAAGAAGGCCCGGCCAGGTTCTGGTCGCACCTGGATCTGGTGCGCAATTTTGAGCGCGCCCTGCGCCGGGCGGGACTGCCGGTGCTCTATTCGCAAGGGTTTAACCCCCACCCGCGGTTTAGTTTTGCCGCGCCGCTTCCTGTTGGGATGGCGGGGGAAAAGGAATATTTAGATCTCGAATTGGAGCAAAATATATCCCCAAAAGAAATATTTTTCCGGTTAAGCAGAGTTTTTCCGCCCGGAGTCCGGATTAAGGAGGTACAGCCGGTCAGGGACGACGCACCTTCGTTGATGGCGGCTCTGGAAAAGGCCGGCTACACCGTGGAAGCCGAACTTTCCGGAGAAATCAGCGACAGCGAACTCCAAAAATGTCTTCAGTCTTTTCTTGCCCTTCCGGTGGTGGAAGCCGCCAAAAAGAAAAAAGGCGAAGTCACGACCCACAATATCCGCCCGGGGATCTACCGGCTGGAAGGCAGGGCCGGGCCCCGCAAGGTGTTCCTGGAAATGGAATTGCAGGCCGGCAGTCGAGGCCACGTACGCCCCGAGGAGGTGCTGGAAAGCCTGGCGAAAGAAGGCGGCTTTCCCGTACTTATAGAAACGGCCGTATTCAAGCGGACGGGGCTGTTTTTCAAGAAGGAGAAGAAGAAAAGTGTTTAAGGAAATTATTATTCATGCCGGGGAAGAGGAAACAAAAGTTGCTGTTTTAGAAGACGACGTTGTGATGGAAGTATATATCGAAAGGTCCCTGGCCCAGAGGCTGGTGGGCAATATCTTTAAAGGGCGGGTGGAAAACGTTCTGCCCGGAATGCAGGCTGCTTTTGTCGATATCGGCCTGGAGAAAAACGCCTTTTTGTACGTGGAGGATGCGCTTGCCCCGCGCGCCTGGAACGGCAATCACGGGGAGGCGGCCGCAAATATCTCAGCCATTTTAAGGCGCGGTCAGGAAATTATCGTTCAGGTCGTGAAGGCGCCCATCGGAAGCAAAGGTCCGCGGGTGACCACCCACGTTACTTTGCCCGGACGCTACCTGGTCTTGATGCCGACGATGGACTACATTGGCGTTTCCCGGCGGATCAGTTCGGAAAAAGAGAGGGAAAGGTTAAAGGCCCTGGCGGTGCACGTAAAGCCCCAGGGGATGGGCCTGATCGTGCGGACGGTGGCCGAGGGAGTCGACGAGGGCGAATTGCAGCAGGACGTCAGTATTCTTACCCGGCTCTGGAACAAAATCCTTACCCGGGCCAAAAACAGCACCGCGCCCAGTTTAATTCACCGGGATCTGGAGCTTAGCCAGCGCATTTTAAGAGACCTTTTCACGGAGGACGTCGATCGCCTGATTGTTGATTCCCGTTACGAATACGAAAAGATTATGGATATCCTGGAAATCATCAGCCCGCGCCTGCGCGCCAAAGTGACCCTGGAAATGCGGAACAATATTTTTAAGGATTACGGCATCGACCAGGAGATCGAGAAAGCCTTAAAGCGCAAAGTATGGCTGAAATCCGGGGGATATATTGTGATCGACCAGCTGGAAGCCTTTACGGCAATCGACGTGAATACCGGCAAGTTCGTGGGCACGGTCGACCTGGAAGATACGGTGTTAAAGACAAATCTGGAGGCGGCGGGAGAGATTGCGCGCCAGGTGAGGCTGCGTAACATCGGCGGGATCATTATCATTGATTTTATCGATATGCAAAAGGAGGAAAACCGCCGGCGGGTGCTGGCGGCGCTGGAGGACGAATTTAAAAAGGACAAAACCAAGACGAATATCCTGGGGATTACCGAACTGGGCCTGCTGGAGCTGACCAGGAAGAAGGTTCGCCCCAGCCTGGCGGAGATTTTACAAAGACCCTGCCCCTATTGCGATGGGCGGGGGAAGGTTCTTTCCGAAGAAACGGTGGGGATCCACATCAAGAGTCAGATCTACGATCTGGCGCGCCGGACCGCCGCCAATACCATTCTGGTGGAAGCTCACCCCCACGTGGCGGCGCGCCTGATCGGCAGCGGGGGGACAAATTTACGCGACCTGGAGCGGCAAACGGGCAAAAACATTTACATCCGCGGTTCGCAGACCCAGCACATCGAATCCGTTTCCATCCGGCCGTTATACGACCAGGCCGAGATCAGGGCCCAGTCCCTTCCGGTCCACCCCGGCCAGCTGCTGGAAGTAAAAATTGAAGAACCGCACGCTACCAAAGGGGAAGACGGGATTGCCCGCATTAACGGGTTTGTGCTGGACATTGAAGGGGCGGGTTCCCTGGTGGGCGAGACAGTACCGGTGGAAATAGGAAAAGTTTACCGCACATACGCCCGGGCCAGGCTGGTGAGGTAGGGGGCCTGCCTGCCGTTCGTCTCTTCCGCCGCAGTGCTTCGCACAGTGCTTCGGCGGCAGTTGTTCGATGCTTGACAAAAAAAGACGATATGCTAGAATTAAGCTTGTAAGTTATACCGCTCCGGGCAGGCATGGAAAAAGGCTTCCGCAAGGCGGCCTGCCTTCGCCGGGCGAGTCCTGCAAAAGGGGTTGATTTGATGTACGCCGTGATCGAAACAGGCGGCAAGCAGTACCGGGTGAGCGAGGG
>DAISHP010000297.1:0-3242 GCA_036822475.1 Bacillota bacterium | reverse complement strand
TCTTTTACCTGGCGGTTGAGGTTTTTAAAAATCCTACAGTAGGTTGACGCTATCGGATTTCAACTGGTATCAGTTCGAAATTACGGAAATTGAGTACAATGTTTATTGAGTTGGGCAACTCCTGTCACTCCGGCGCAAAGCCCAGTACCCTGACACATAAATTCCGTGCATCAAAAACGGCATTTCCTATACTCGATTTAAGGAGACAAAAATATTCTTTTTAAAAGGTTTCACGCGACTTCATGGGCAAAAAAACGGCTGTTTTTAGCCTTGTTATCTGAACCGATACCTTCTGCAAAAGCGAGCAAGAACTTTTGTGTCGTGGTACTAGTTATCCCCTGCCCCGGACGCAAACTTTTTCAGGAGGCTTTTTAATTCAGCAGATGTAGTATAAAGAGCATCTGTTACTTTCGTTTTTGTCCTGGCAATTACCTCTTCCGTCCCATCCACAAAGAAAATGGGCAGATGGCGAATGTCCTTTAACCCCCGCAGGGCACGGGCGGCCTCCCGGCTGTGGGACGGCCGGCGAGCTAGATCCATTACCACCACGTCAGGTGGATTGGATTTGATTTTCTCGAAACCCCGGGCACTGTCTTCCCACTCCACATCCACTTCCCAGCCTTCAGCGGCAAGTTCCTCCGCCCGCTTCTGCGCGGACTCCTTGTGCCAATGAAAGAGAAAAAGCCTGCCTTTCCTGTGCGGCCTTCCCCCGGCCCCGCCTTCGCAATCAATTCCCGCCTTTTGGGAAGCCGTTGCCCTTTCTGCAGATAAAATAACCCTCATTGCCATTTGGACAACAAAATTTGCGTCTTGCATACCTCTCCTGGCATCCTGCTCCGTATATTCCTCGGTGGGAATAAAATCCACATCACCGTAAAAAGCAAATTCCCGTTCTTTTCGCAACCATTTTGATATTTTAGCAATTTTTCCAGCCTCCCGCTGCACTTCCTCCGGTAAGCGGTCCCGGAACTCCACCAGTAAATAACCCACGTCGTGTTGCTTGGGCGGCTCAATGCCAATATACCGAAGGATGCCCTTGACGGCCAATTCTACTATTTCTTGGGCCTCTCGCACCACATCGGAGTATGCTTCTTCCGCCAGGAGGACCGGCAATATTTTTAACCTTTTGGTTGCTTTAATCAGGTAACTTTGGGCCAGGGTGATGCTGGTCATATTTCAATCACCTCGCCGGGTCGGTAATCTTTCTTTAGAACCCAATACCAGGCGCCGCCGCGGTAAATCCTTTGCGCACCCATTTGCTGTAATTTCCTTTTGAGGCCGTCCAGATAGAGGGATAAAAAATTCCCGCGGTCATAACATATTTTCACGTCATCTACCAGATCTAAAAATAATAAGCTCCCCTGCAGCACCTCGCTCTTTTCTTTGATCACCGGGGAAAGGTCCGGCTTGATCAACCTGAATTCGGGCGCGTGCGATTCCACGATTTCTTCCACTCCGGCGAACTCGGCCATCCTTTTCAGGCGTCCTCTGGGGAGGTTTTCCGCCACGATCAGAAGATCGATGTCTGAATCCGGGCGCGGTGTACCCCGGCCGACGGAACCAAAAACAGCCACCGACACCAGGCGCTCACCGTAAATTTCCTGTGCCGCCCGGCTAATTATCTGCAATGCGTGCCTGAACTCCTCGCGGTACAAACACCACCCCTCCCTTAAAAATAGGAATTAGGCGCTTACGGCGCCACGAACGACAACATGTTGTCTAAAGCGACACAACTTCTGGGCGTCGCGCAAACCGCCGCTGGGATCAACCAGTTCCAACAGAAAGTCCAGGTAGCGTCGATTAGCGGAAATCATACATTGTTTCAGTGAAAAAAGGCTGTAAATGGTTTTTGCATCGCGGCTACTTTCGTTTCCGAAGTTCCGTCGCGGTATTCTACCGTCCGGTAGTGGCGAAAGAAGGTGACATCGTTGACCGTGGTTTCAATCCGCAGCACCAGCCCCTGTTTATCGTAGAGTTTAATGGAAACCGGCCCCATGTGGTGCTTGATCCGGGTTCCCTCGACACGGGTGTGAAAATCATGTTCATTTTTATAACGCCCGTCCAGCTTTCTGCCCAAAAAGGTGGCCACGTGATCGGGCTTGACGGCGTGGATGGCCGTCTGGACGCAGTTTCACTCCCTATGCGATACTGCTCAGTTATTCGACATGAAAAAGGAAAATCCTTTTTGGTTCCGGCTAGGCCGGGTTAGGGATTAGAGGTAAATACTTTTACATAATTACAAGACATGGCGGACCGCCGGCCGTTTTTCCGGCGGAATCTGTTTTAATATTTCCTGCGTATATGCCCAATTCTAAGCATCTCTTCCAGGGTGAGTTGGCCGCTGCTGTCCGATCAAATTGGAGCCAGATAATGTCGCTCCGGTCAGGGACGTAAACCAGTGCCCATTGCCAATTCCCTTGATTTTCTTTAGCCGGAATCGTCTTGACAAAAAAAGAAAGTAAGATTTATATTTACGGTAAGGAGATCGCGAAGGAACTATGGATATTAAAGAACGTCCAAATCATAAGATATACATTCAGGTGCTTCGTCAAATGTCGCCCGAAAAAAGGTTACTTAAAGCATTTGAGTTGTCTGAATTTACCAGGCAGCTTTTTATTCATGGGTTACGCAAGAGGTACCCGAATCTTAGCGATGAAGAATTCAAAAAGATACTTTTGGAGCGTCTGGATAAATGTCACAACAGGCATTATTAAAGAAGGTTATTCAAGTACTCGATCGAGCTGGAATTAAATATATGATAACAGGTTCTATTGTTTCAAGCTTACAGGGTGAACCACGGTCTACCCATGATATAGATATGGTCATAGATGCCCTCCGGGTTTATGAAGTACAGTATGGGAAATTAGACATAGATTATCTGGAACAGTGGGTAAAGAAATTAAACGTTGAATCATTATGGAAACGGTTAATAGACGAAGCAGAAACAGTATAATTGACGCACCGTAGCTAACAGCGTATTGGCGGCACTTGCTAAATCGGCGGCCAGGTTGATTACACAGTTGGAAAGCACCAAACTGAAACGCCCGGTTATTTTGGAGTACCAGGCGAGAGAGCCGACTGGAAACACCCAACTCTTTATAGCCCAACCTGAAAAGACTCAGTGTTTGATCATCTTTAATCCAGGTCACCCCGGTATAATCTTCCCCGGCCTCCAGGCGCTTGACGAGTTCGCAAAGAGCTTCTTCTCCCTCCCCCCGGCAAAGGATATCGATTTCCTTCGG
>DAISHP010000296.1:0-3248 GCA_036822475.1 Bacillota bacterium | reverse complement strand
CATCACTTTCGTCGCTTTCGGCCACTACGTACTCGCCCCACCCTAATTTTGCATTCCCGCCGATGTCGTTCAATTCACCTCCGATGATAATAGTGGGGTCGAGGCCGTTTTTTTCCAGGGTCAGCGCCAGCATGGAGGTAGTGGTGGTTTTCCCGTGGGCGCCGGCAACGGCAATCCCTTTCTGCCTGCTCATTAACCAGGCCAGCAGTTCCGCCCGGTGGATCACCGGAATCCCCTTTTCTCTGGCCTTTGCCAGCTCCGGGTTATCGCCGTTAATGGCCGAAGAAATGACGACCAGGCGGGCATCTTGAAGATTGTTTGCATCGTGACCAAGATAACATTTTCCCCCCAGGGCCTCGAGCCGTTGCGTAACATGCGTGGCCACCAGATCCGAGCCGCTCACCCGATAACCCAGGGCAAGCAGGATATTGGCCAGGGCGCTCATGCCTGCGCCGCCGATCCCGATAAAATGGACCTGCTTTGGTATATTCGCCAGCAATGACTTTCAACTCCTCAATTCAAGTGGCCGGATAAAAGATCATGTGATCAGGCCCCTTTGCCCTCTATGCCACCTCCCGACAAGTGAATACACCTTATCATATGCCGTAAATCAAGAAGGTGTTCCGGCAGGGGCAAAAGGCCTGTCCGATAAAGACAGGGATTAGGGGTTAGGGGTTAGGGATTGGCATCGACAATTTTAGTGACTACTTGCCTTTTTTCTTTATGCTCCTGTCCCTTTGTGTCTCTGTTCCTCTCCCCCTTTGCCCCCTGGAGCCTTTGTGCTTTTGCCTTTTAATCCCTTTGTGCCTCTGGGCCTTTGTGCCTTTCTTCCTTTTTCCTTCTCTCCCTTTTGTTCTTCCATCAACTCTTCAACGCATTGCAAAATGTCCGCCAGCGCCTGGGGGCGGCCCAGCCGCCGGGCAGCCCGGGCCATCGCCTCGAGGTGGCCGGGATCGGCCAGCAGTTTCTCTATCTGATTAGCCAGCTTTTCTCCGGTGAGCTCTTCATCTTTCATCACCATGGCCGCCCCTTCTCTCTCCAGGGCCCTTGCGTTGAATTCCTGATGGTTCCCGGTTGCGTAGGGATACGGCACCAGAATGGCCGGCGTCCCGGTTACCGTAATTTCGGCCAGGGTGGCCGCGCCGGCCCGGCAGACGACCAGATCGGCCGCCGAAAGAGCCAGCGGCATTTCGTAAAGATAAGGTTCAATAGTAGTATTGCCAGTTTCAGGCAGAGAAAAACCTTTCCTAAACTCCGCATATTGAGCAGGGCCCGTAACGTGTAAAATGCGGATGTCCCTCCGGTGGCGGAACCTTTCGATTACTTCCCGCATGGCCTGGTTAATGGTGCGGGCGCCCTGGCTGCCTCCAAAAGAGAGAATGAAAAAGCCCTCCGGGGGTAAACCCAGGGCCTGGCGGGCTTCTTCGCGCCGGCCCGGCGAAAACTCCGGCCGCACCGGCAGGCCGGTTACTTTGACCCGGGCGCCGCGCGGCAAAAACCGCTCGGAACCGGCAAAAGTCAGCGCCGTCAGCTTCACCAGGCGCGCCAGCAGGCGGGTGGTTACCCCCGGCAGGGCATTTTGCTCGTGAATAAGCGTGGGTACCTTTAAAAAAACCGCCGCCAGCAGGACCGGCCCGCAGACGTATCCCCCGGTGCCGATGACTGCCAGCGGTCGAAAGCCGGCGATAATTTGCCGGGCGTGGAAAAAGGCAGCACCGGCCTGCCAGAAGGCGGACACGTTGGCCAAAGACAGGCGGCGCTGCAGGCCCCGGACGCGAATTGACTGGAAGGCAAAGCCTTCCGCCGGGACCAGATCCGCCTCCAATCCCCCTTCTTTCCCTATATATAAAATTTTAGCCTGCGGATATTTTTCCTGCAAACCCTTTGCAATGGCCAGGGCAGGATAAATATGTCCGCCGGTGCCCCCGCCGGTAACAATAAACCGCACTGTAAATACCCCGTTTCAGCTGTACCATTCTTCCTTAACTTCATCTTCCTGCCTTTATGCCTCTTTGCCTTTGTGCCTTTATTTTCTTATCCCTGCCTTTCGTCCCCCTACGCCCGGATAACTGCACATTTACTTATGTGTACTATATCTTGAGATATTAAGCAAGATCCCCACTCCGGCCAGGGTAAAGACCAGCGAACTACCGCCAAAGCTGATAAACGGCAGGGTAATCCCGGTGATGGGCAGGGTGCTGGTCACCACACCGATATTGATGATGGCCTGAATGGCGATCCCGCCGACAATTCCCGTGGCCAGGAGAAGGCCGAAAGAATCCGGGGAGGAAATGGCGATTTTCAGCCCCCGCCAGATAAATAAGATGAACAGGAAAATGACGAAAGTCGCTCCGATGAACCCCAGTTCCTCGCCGATAATGGCAAAAATAAAGTCGGTGTGCCTTTCCGGCACCCACAGGTATTTGGAATGTCCCTGCCCCAGGCCGGCCCCGAAAAGACCCCCCGAACCCAGGGACATCAGGGAATTCAATATGTGCCAGCCCGCCCCCTGCGGGTCCTTTTCCGGATCCAGAAAAGCCAGAAAACGGCGCAGCCGGTAGGGCTCGTGACTGATGGCCACCCCGATCGCTCCCAACCCCAGCAACCCGATCAGGACGAGCTGGTCAATCCGGGCCCCGGCGGCAAAAACCATCAGAAACACAATCCCCAGGAGCGTCACCGCCGTCCCCAGGTCCGGCTGCAAAAGAACCAGCCCGGCGGCAAAGGCCCCCAGGAACAAAAAGGGTGCTGCTCCCGTCCAGAAGTTTTGAATCCTGTTCAGCCGCCTGGATAAACCGTAAGCGGTAAAGATCACCAGGCAAAGCTTAACCAGTTCCGAGGGCTGGAAACTGACCGGCCCTAAATTTAACCAGCGCTGGGCGCCAAGGCGCGATACACCGACTCCAGGGATCAGGACGGCTCCCAGCAGGACCAGCCCGGCCAGCAGGAACCAGCCCGCCCACTTTTTCAGCCGCCAGTAGTCGTAATTCATCATGATGACCATGGCGGCCAGCCCGATGAAGGCCCAGATCAGCTGGCGGCGGACGAAAAAGAAGGTGTCGTTAAAGGGGGGCAGGGTGGCAAACCACAAGGTGGAGCTGAAGACCATAGTCACCCCCACGCTGAGCAACACCAGCACAGTTAGAAATAAGATGAAATCGGGCGGTCGTCTCACCGGCACAGTTGCTCCCCCCTCAGAAAGTAGGGATTAGGGGATAGTGTCATCGGGCTGGAATTGTCCGGCTCGC
>DAISHP010000295.1:0-3255 GCA_036822475.1 Bacillota bacterium | reverse complement strand
AGCGGTGGTCAAATAAACTTGGGCCGGGCGGCAAATCCTGCGGCCGAATAATTTCACGTGGCAGTGGAGTTCGATTTTTAAAAAAGACACTTTTTAACCCCCGGGCGTTGGTTCCAAACCGTGTTTCAACCGTTGTGGGGGAGCAGCGAAAAGTTTGCGTTTTTATTTTAACCGAACAAAAATTTCAACGAAGAATTTGTTAAGAAATGGTGGATAAATTGTTAAACTAATGGGCAGGTTTGAGGTGCGGGAGGGGATCCAATGCGACGAAGATACCGTTATGATAATGAACTGCTGGAATTATTGGCCGGGTTGGCTGCCCGGCAAAAACGGCCAGCGCCGCCGGGGGCCGTTGCACCAGCGGCTGACCCCCCGCCGGAAACTGCTCCGGAAACTGCGGGCGATCCGTGCTCTGGAAAGCTGCCTG
The DNA here is from genome assembly GCA_036822475.1 of Bacillota bacterium. Taxonomy (GTDB): domain Bacteria; phylum Bacillota; class Desulfotomaculia; order Desulfotomaculales; family Nap2-2B; genus JAIMBK01. The sequence continues at coordinate 2,828 of DAISHP010000295.1, read as the reverse complement.
GCGCGCAGTCGCAACCCGGAGGTGCGGGAAACGCTGGCACAGCTGGTGATTACCGGCGACGGACCGCTGGCGGAGGATCTCAAGCGCCGGACCGGCGCCTTTCAGACCGGGGCGGGAGTGGTTTTTACGGGCTGCCTGCAAGGAGAGGAACTGGCTGCCGCGTATGCTTCCAGCGACATCTTCGTTTTTCCGTCCACGACGGAAACTTTTGGGAACGTAGTATTGGAGGCCATGGCCGCGGGGCTGCCGGTAGTGGCGGCGGCGGGCGGGGTGAAAAACCTGGTGGTGGACGGCTGCAACGGTTTTGTCTGCCGGCCGCGAAACGCCGCCGACCTGGCCGCGGCTCTTTTGAAGATCGCCGCCGATGCACCGCACAGGCAAAAAATGGCCCGGCAGGCCCGGCATTACGCCCGCGAGCGCTCCTGGGAGAATTTGCTGAAGACCTTGCTGGACAGTTACCGGGAAATTGCCGGTTCGGCCGTTAAATTGAAGCGGGCGGTTTAATTTAACCACAGGGAGTACCCCCGAAAAAAACTCTTTAAAATTTTACCTTGCTATAATCTGTGCTTAACAATCATCAGGTAAAATTTTAGCAAAGTGTCGCTAGGTTACAGTTTCAAGAGCATTTCATGAAAGCCGGCTCCTGGTTCCCCGCACCTGTATTCTCTGTTCTCCGGGTTCCTGGTGATTAAATGAAGGCTCTCCAGTTGCTTCCCGGAAGGGCAAAAAAGTTAAATTAGGTAAGGGAGGTTTTATGCAATGAAAAGGTTCCTGGCGGCGGCGGCGGTATTTTGTTTCCTGGCGGCGGCGGTGACCGGCTGCGGGGGCGGGCGAGGCGGGCAGCAAACCGGCACACAAGAACCCGGCGCCGGTCGGCCGCAGGACGGCGGCAAAAAGGTTTTAATTAACGGCGCGGGCGCGTCTTTCCCTTACCCTCTTTATTCGCGCTGGATCGACGCTTACGGCAAAATTGAAAAAAACGTGCAGATCAACTACCAGTCCATCGGCAGCGGCGCCGGGATCAGGCAATTTACCGAACAGGTGATCGATTTCGGGGGGACCGATGCGCCCATGTCGGACGAGCAACTGGCCAAAGCGCCGGGGGAGGTTTTGCACATTCCCATGGTGATGGGAGCCGTGGCGCTGATTTATAACCTCCCCGGTTTTTCCGGAAAATTAAGGCTGTCCCCGGATACTCTGGCGGACATTTACCTGGGCAAGATTAAGAAATGGAACGACCCGCGCCTGGCGGCGCTTAACCCCCGGGAAAAACTCCCCGACCTGCCGATCCTGGTTGTCCGGCGCAACGACGGCAGCGGGACGACCAACATTTTTACGGATTATTTGTGCGCGGTAAGTCCGGAGTGGAAAACAAAGGTTGGCCAGGGAACCTCCGTCAACTGGCCGGTGGGAACGGGCGGCAAAGGGAACGAGGGAGTGTCTCAGCAGGTGTCCGCCGCCCCCGGAGCAATCGGCTACGTGGAACTGGCGTATGCCCTTTTGAACAACCTGACTTACGCCGAGTTGCAAAACAGTGCCGGGAATTACGTGGCCCCCAGCGTGGAGGGAACGATGGCGGCGGCGGCCGGCGCGGCCCGGCGGATGCCCGGCGACCTGCGGGTTTCCATCGTGAACGCCCCGGGCGAAAAGGCTTACCCGATCGCCGGTTATACCTACATTCTGGTTTACAAGGAACAGGCGGACCCCGCTAAAGGAACGGCCCTGGCCAGATTTCTCTGGTGGGCGGTTCACGAGGGCGATCAAATGGCAAAGGAACTGCATTATGCCCCCCTGCCGGAAGAGGTAAAAAAGAAAGTGGAAGAGAAGCTGAAGGCAATCACCCACCAGGGAAAAAGCCTGCTTTCGTAGGTGTTCCGCGTGACATCGCCTTCTCACTGCAAAAATAGGGGATTCGGTGTGCCCGGCAATGCTGATCCGGTCTGAGGTCAGGTCAATATTTCCGGTCCGGACCAGAAAAGTCCGCGGCCACCCTTTACTTTGGACCCTTGTGCCTGCTGTCTCCGGGCCTTCATTTTCGGGGGAGTTTTTGGAGGGATACTTATTACAACCAATCGCGCGACCTACCCGGGCGATACTTTCTTTCGCCGGTTGACTATTTTGTTTGCCCTTGCGCTGTTCTTGCTGGTTTTGGTCATGGCCTTTCAGCTCTACCGGGAGGCGCAGCCTTCCCTGCAAAGGTTTGGCTGGCCGTTTGTCTGGGGGCGGGAATGGGATCCGGTGCACGAAAAGTTCGGCGCCCTCCCTTATATCTACGGCACCCTCGTTTCCACCCTGCTGGCGCTGGCGCTGGCCGGGCCGATCAGCCTGGGGGCGGCCGTTTACCTGGCGGAATTCGCCCCCCGCCGGCTGAAAGCAACGCTGGCTTTTCTGGTGGACCTGCTGGCGGGAATTCCCGGCATTGTCTACGGATTGTGGGGCAGTTTCGTGCTCGCCCCTTTCCTGCGCAACTGCCTGGAGCCCTGGCTGGGCAAATACCTTGGTTTTTTACCCCTTTTCCAGGGCCCGCCCTTCGGCATCGGTCTTTTGGCGGCGGGAATCATTCTGGCGATCATGTGCATTCCGGTGATGACGGCGGTCACCCGGGAGGTTCTGGAAGTGGTTCCCGCCGGGCAGCGGGAGGCGCTCCTGGCCTTCGGGGCCACTCCCTGGGAAGTGGTCCGGCTGGCCGTTTTGCCCTATGCCCGGGAGGGAATTATCGGGGCCTTTTTTCTGGGGCTGGGGAAAGCGCTGGGGGAAACGCTGGCCGTGACCATGGTGATCGGCAACCGCCCGGAAATCTCCCTTTCCCTTTTTTCGCCCGCCCACAG
>DAISHP010000294.1:0-3258 GCA_036822475.1 Bacillota bacterium | reverse complement strand
CCGGCGCACCCGCATCCGCGAGGCCAAAGGCGAACTGATGGACGTGGTGGAGGAAATCATTAAAGAAACCGACCGGGAAAACGCCAACGTGGGCAATTCCCCTTCGGCCAAAATGCTCCAGATTGCCAGTGCGGCCAGCAGCCGGTACTACCTCACCCGCCTTCTGGACGATAATTTCTCGGTTGCGCACAGCCGGGGGGACATTCACATTCATGACTTGAGCTGGTACGGAAAAACCTTAAACTGCCTCCAGCTGCCGCTGGACAGGCTGCTCTCCGAGGGATTCAACAACGGCCACGGTTACATCCGGCCCCCGAAACGGCCCAACTCGGCCACCGCTCTGGCGGCCATCATCCTGCAGAGCTCGCAGAACGACATGTTCGGCGGCCAGTCTTTCCCTTTCTTTGATAAGCAAATGGCGCCTTTTGTTGAGAATGCCGATGAAAATGAGGTCTACCAGGCAATGGAAGCGCTGGTATATAATCTTAACAGCATGCATTCTCGCGCGGGATCGCAAGTACCATTTTCTTCCATTAACCTGGGTACCGACACCTCTGCGGCGGGTCGAAAAGTGACGAGGAACCTGCTGCTGGCCTACGAAGCAGGCTTGGGGCGCGGGGAAAACCCCATTTTCCCCAACATCATTTTCCGCCTGCAAAAAGGGGTCAATTTTGATCCCGGCGATCCCAATTACGACCTGTTTAAACTGGCCATCCGGGTGGCCAGCAAGCGCTTAAACCCGACTTTCAGCTTCATGGATTCTTCGTTTAACCGCCCTTACGGCGACCAGGTGGCCTATATGGGCTGCCGCTCCCGGGTGATGGCCAACCGGCGGGGACCGGAGGTGACTACCGGGCGGGGGAACCTGTCCTTCACCACCATCAACTTGCCCCGGCTGGGGATCAGGGCCGAGCGCAATCTGCCGGTGTTTTACCGGCTGCTGGAAGAGACTGTGGAGCTGGTCGTCAACCAGTTGTACCACCGTTTTAAGGTGCAGTGTAAACTAAAGGTAAAAGACCTCCCCTTCGTCATGGGGCAGGGGCTTTACCTGGGTTCGGAAGGGCTCAAGCCGGAGGATTCCATCGAACCGGCCATCGCCAACGGGACGCTGGCGGTCGGTTTCATCGGCCTGGCCGAAGCGCTGGTGGCGCTGACGGGCTACCACCACGGACAAAGCGCCGATGCCCAGGCTCTGGGCCAGGAGATTGTGGCGGCCTTGCGCAAAAAGGTGGACGAAGCCGCCGAACGTTTTAACCTGAACTATACTTTGGTGGCCACGCCGGCGGAAGGGTTGTCCGGCCGCTTCGTCAAGCTGGACCGTAAAGAGTTCGGGATTATCCCCGGAGTGACCAGCCGGGAGTATTACACCAACTCTTTCCACATCCCGGTTTACTACCCCATCAGCAGCTTTGACAAGATCCGGCTGGAGGGGCCTTACCATAAATACTGCAATGCCGGCCACATCAGCTACGTGGAGATGGCCTCCCCGCCGGAGCACAACCCGGAAGCGGTGGAAACCATCGTCCGGCACATGGCGGCCTGCGACATGGGCTACGCCGGCGTCAACTATCCCGTCGATTTTTGCTGCGGGTGCGGCCTGCTGGGTGTGCTCAGCGAGGCAACCTGCCCGCGCTGCGGTTCTCCCGAGATCCGCCGGGTCCGCCGGATCACCGGTTACTTAAGCACGGTGGACCGTTTCAACGACAGCAAGGTGAAAGAGCTCAACGACCGGCTGGTCCATCGGTAGGACCGGGAAGGGAGTAACTATGCTATTGAATTACAGGCAATGCCCGGCATAAGGGGCTTGAAGGCTGAGACGGAAGGGAGCAGCTATGCCATTTTTAGGTTTCTTTGAGGAGCGAGAAGTAATGCCTGGCGAACCTCAGACGCTTCCGGTGGGAAATTTACGTAAGGCGGTAGAAGGGTTTGGTTTTGTTGAGCTGGCCTATCTTTTTGGCTCTTTTGTCAGGGGGGAGGTTTATCACGATCTCGATCTGGGATTGGTTCTTAATGAAAGCCTTCCCCAAAAAGAACGCTGGCCTTATGCTCTGAAAGTAGCCAGGGAAGCGGAAAAGCCATCAGATACGCTGTTCCCTTCGATGTCCGCCTGCTTAACGAAGCGCCGCCGAAATTCTGTTACCAGGTATTGAAAAGCGGTCGGCTTCTTTTTGCCCGTTCGGAAGTTTTCCGGGTCAGGTACGAAAAGGAGATAATGCATGCCTACCTGGATTTCCAGGAGACAGACTGCTGGTTCAACAAAAAATTATTAGAAGCGGTCAGAGGAAGATAAGAATAAGTTAAGTGCCAGGCACTTAACTTATTTTCAAGGGAGTTGCCCATGAGAACATTCGTTCTCGCCATTAATCATGAAAATGAGGCCTAAGGCAGGCATATTTTCCTTTGTGCCTGTTGCCTCTGTGCCTCTATTTTCTGAGGAGGGAGGGAGTTCCCCATGAAGACTGCCGTCCTCTCTGTAAAGAATGAAAATGTAGGCTGGAATTTGTCCGGGCGAGCGACATATGCTTAAGGCGTTGGGAACCAGGCTTAAGCCGCAGCTACGGTAAGTGAACCGGCAGCGCAATTGAGAAGTGGGATGTGCGAAGTTGGATGTGAGATTTAAAATTCTCACTTCTAACCTCTCGTTTCTCACCTCTCAATTGCCTGGTTCGCGTTGCAAGGCAAGCTGATGTCTGGTAGACCCAGAGCGCTTAAGCGAGCCGGACAATTCCAGCCCGATGGGAAATAATGGCAGAAGCTATTTTTTCGAGGGAGAATCTGATTGATGGATGATCGCCAGGAAATAATGGCCCACCTGGAGGAATTGCATCGGGCGTTAATTGATTGGAGCCGTTATCAGGCAAAAGTGACGCTGCCTCTTCTTCGCGCCGATCAGGATGTCCGAAATATGGTTTTACATGCGTTGCTGGTTGCCGTTCAGGCTTCCCTTGTTCTGGCCATGCACTTTATTGCCGCGAAAAAACTGGAACGGCCGGCAACTACCGGCAGGCTTTTGAGATTCTTTTCGAAAGCGGTTTTCTTCCTCCCCAACTGGGGGAAAAACTGGCTGAACTGGCTTCTTTTCGGAATGTGCTGGTGCATATTTACTGGCGTTTGGATTTAGAGATTGAAATATTGCAAACCGGCTACGATCCCCTGGCGGAATTTTGCCGGACGGTGGTTTGGCTGCTGGAAGAGTAGGTTGCGTTAGGAAGCGGGGGTTTATTATGGAGCAAATGCCGGTTGCGGAAGCGGCGGCCG
>DAISHP010000293.1:0-3263 GCA_036822475.1 Bacillota bacterium | reverse complement strand
TTCTTTTTCTCCCTGGAGATTACTGGTGACCACCCACAATTATTTTACAGCTACAAACCGGTCCTTGACCGGTCAGATGATGATGCAGATAAGTCCTCCGCTTCCTTCGTTGACGATTCTCTGAACCGTTTCCTGCAGCTTCGCCTGGGCGTTTTCCGGCATTCGCTGGAGCTTGTTCTGGATGCTTTCCCGCACCAGGTCGTTTACTGATTTTCCGAAGATTTCCGACTGCCAGATCTTCTGGGGGTTCTCCTCGAAACCGGCCAGCATATAGCGCACAAGCTCCTCGCATTGTTTTTCGGTGCCGATAATGGGCATAATTTCGGCGGTAATATCGGCCCTGATCATGTGCACCGACGGTGCGCTGGCCTTTAATTTCACGCCGAACCGGCCACCCTGGCGAATCAGCTGCGGTTCCTCCAGGGCCATTTCGTCCAGGCTGGGCGTAACCACGCCGTACCCGGTTTCCTTCACTTCCCTTAAGGCAACGGCCACTTTGTCGTATTCCCGCTTGGCCACGGCCAGCTCCCGCATCAGGCGCAGCAGTTCGTTTTCGGCCTCGATGGAAAAGCCCGTTTCCTCGCTTAAAATCCGGTAGAACAACCCCGGGGGCGCCGTTATTTCGATGGCCGCCACGCCGGTGCCCATGTCCATTTTGTCCAGCCGGACGGTAGCAATAAAATCATAATCGGCCAGGCGCTCCACCGCACCCTGCACGTCACGCAGGCGCCGGACGTTCTGAACGGTCTGGTGGACCGCCTCCTCGTATCCTTTGCGCAGCCAGTGAGCGCTGTCCAGTTCCTCCACCCAGACCGGCAGGGCAACATTTACTTCGTTGACCGGAAATTCCAGCAGGACTTTCTCCAGAACGTACAGGACGTCCGCCTGCGTCATCTGGAGGCAATCGATGGGGATTACCGGCACGTCATATTTTTCGGTCAATTCTTCAGCCAGTTGAACGGTTTCCGGATCCTGCGCCCGCGCGCTGTTCAGCAGCACGATAAAGGGGCGGCCGAGTTCCTTGAGTTCGGCAATTACTCTTTCTTCCCCTTCGAGGTAATTTTCGCGGGGAAGATCGGTAATGGTTCCGTCCGTGGTAACGACGATTCCGATCGTGGAATGTTCCGCAATCACTTTCCGGGTGCCGATTTCCGCCGCTTCCTGAAAAGGGATGGGCTCCTCAAACCAGGGCGTGGAAACCATCCGCGGCCCCTCTTCCTCCTCGTACCCCAGCGCCCCCTCTACCCGGTAACCCACGCAATCAACCAGCCGGACTTTGACCTGCAGACCGTGATTGATGTTAATTTCCACCGCTTCATTGGGAACGAATTTAGGCTCGGTGGTCATCACCGTTTTCCCGGCGCTGCCCTGAGGCAATTCGTCCTTGGCCCGTTCTTTGTCGTAGGGATTTTTAATGTTGGGGATTACCAGCAGTTCCATAAAACGCCTGATAAAGGTAGATTTGCCCGTCCGGACGGCGCCGCAGACGCCGATATAAATATCGCCGCCGGTCCGTTCGGCAATATCGCGGAAAATATCGCTCTTTTCCATGATCGTTGAGTAGCGCCTCCCTCCTTACTAATTTTTCGGGTCATGATTATTTAAGGGCGTGACGAGGCATCCCCCCTACTTTGCCGCCGTTTCTCCATCCATTTCTTTTCGTCCGTCAGCAAACTTTAGCTGGCATACTTTAACAATATATATATGATAAGGTAAGTAAGAATATAACCACCTTTAAATATTTTTTTGGTAAATTTTTGGTAAAAAAAAATTTTCCTGATCAGGAGGAGTTTTTATATAATCTGTCGAAAAACTTTATCATTAAAATAAGTTGCCGGGGGCTTGGGAGTGGAACGAATCATAAAACAGCTGATTAAACTTATGTGGGCAAACCGGAAAATAAAACTGCTTTTTTCGTCGGCGCTGGCCTTTTGGCTGCTGTTTTTCCCGCCCTTTGTCGCCGGCCGGGCCGCCGCTTACACCGTTAAAGCAGGGGATACTTTATACGGGATAGGCCTGCGCTACGGCGTGACCGTCCAGGCACTCCGGGAAGCGAACGGCATTACCGGCCACCTTATCTATCCCGGCCAGGAAATAGTAATCCCCAGGGATAGCGAAACCAGCCGGGAAACTAACCGGGAAGCTGGCCGGGCCAGCTTACCCGGTACCGAAACCCCGCCAAAGGAACAAAGCGAAGCAACCCCTCCCGGTTTCCTCCCGCCGTCCCCTTCCGGGCCAGAGTCAAAGCAGTTGGAAAAACCGGAACAGCCGCAGGTTTCCCACATCGTACAGAAAGGCGAGTGCCCATCCACCATTGCCAGCCGCTACGGAATCAGCGTGGAAGCATTGATGCAGGCCAATGATCTTATTTCCCCGCTGATCTACCCGGGGCAGGTCCTGATTATCCCCTCGCCGGCAAAGGCAGGCGACCCCGCAAAGGTGAGCGCCCCCCGTCCGGCAACAAACAACCTGCCTTCCCGAAGCACCTCCGCCTCGCTGGCGAAGAAAATCCTTCCCTATGCCGCTTCTTTTTTAGGAACCAGATACGTTTACGGCGGATCGAGCCCGAAGGGTTTTGACTGCTCCGGTTTTGTCCAGTACGTTTTCCAAAGCGCTGGCTTTAATTTGCCCCATAACGCCGCCGCGCAGGCGGACTACGGCACGCCGGTGGAGAAGGACTCCCTGCAGCCCGGCGATCTGGTGTTCTTTAGTTATTACGGCAGCAAGGGGATTGAACACGTGGGGATTTACGCGGGAAATGATCAATTCATTCACGCCTCGAGCAAAGAAGGGGTTAAGTATTCTTCCTTGAGCCAGCCCTATTACCGGCAAAATTACCGCGGGGCCAGGCGGCTGCTTTGTAGATAGGGATTAGGGGTTAACGTTCCAGTTCGCTGCGGCGGTCCCTGGTCATCAGGTTCACCACCGCCGTCCGGGGGGAAAGGCCGGCAAATAACACCTGGTAAATCTGCTCGGTAATGGGCATTTCAATCCGGTGGCGCAGGGCCAGCTGGCGGGCCGCCCGGGTAGTCCGCACCCCTTCCACCACCATTTTCACCGTTGCCAATGCCTCTTCCAGAGACTTGCCTTTCCCGATTTCCATCCCCGCGCGCCGGTTCCGGCTGTGCATGCTGGTACAGGTCACAATCAAGTCGCCCACCCCGGCCAGGCCAGCGAACGTCCGGGGGTCGGCCCCCATTGCACACCCCAGGCGGGTGATCTCGGCCAGCCCGCGGGTCATCAGAGCCGCCTTGGTGTTGTCG
>DAISHP010000292.1:0-3276 GCA_036822475.1 Bacillota bacterium | reverse complement strand
TCTACCCAGAAAAGATCAGGCACAAAGGCAACAGGCACAAAGGCACAAAGAAAATAATTCCGGCGCTTTATGCATATCCCTCTGTGCCTTAAGTGCCTTAGTGCCTCGGAGTGCCCCTGCTATGAAAAATTTTTTCATCCTTTTGCTGGTGCTGCGTTAGCAGCATGAGGATCTAATTCCTGTTTTCTAAGGAGGGAGCGGAATGAACGAAGTGCGTCTGACGCAGCTGAGCAAAACTTCCGGGTGAGCGGCAAAAGTGGGCCCCGCCACCCTGGCGCAGGTTCTGCGCCAATTGCCTTTGAGCACAGACCCCGGTCTGCTGGTCGGCCTGCACACCGCCGACGACGCGGCGGTTTATAAAATTACAGAGGATCTGGCGTTAATCCAAACGGTGGACTTCTTTACCCCGATCGTGGACGATCCATACGTCTTCGGCCAGATCGCTGCCGCCAACGCCTTAAGCGACGTCTACGCCATGGGCGGGCGTCCCTTATTGGCGCTGAATGTTGCCTGTTTTCCCAACTGCCTGCCGGTAGAGGTGCTTGGTGAGATCCTCCGGGGCGGGGCTGAAAAAATAAAGGAAGCCGGCGCAATCATTGCCGGGGGGCACACGGTCCAGGACGATGAGCCCAAATACGGGCTGTCCGTAGTGGGGCTGGCGCACCCCCGGGAAATCATCACCAACGCCGGCGCCCGGCCGGGGGATCTGCTGATCCTGACCAAACCCTTGGGCACGGGCATCATCTGTACGGCCATCAAAGCAGAAATGGCTCCTCCAGAGGCTTCCCGGGCCGCAATTGAGCAGATGGCCGCCTTAAACGCGAAAGCCTCCTTCGTCATGAAGGAGGCCGGCGCCCACGCCTGCACGGATATCACGGGATTCGGCCTTTTGGGCCACGCTGCCGAAATGGCTGCGGCCGGCGGCGTAAGCCTGGTTTTCCACCTGCGGACAATCCCTCTGCTCCCCGGAGTAACGGAGCTGGCGGCCATGGGCCTGATCCCGGCGGGAGCCTACCACAACCGCGACTTTTTAAATGAGCAGGTTTCTTTCGACCCGGCGATTCCCCCGGAGCGGCGAGCCATCCTTTTTGACCCGCAAACCTCCGGCGGCCTACTTATCGCCGTTCCCGAAGAAAAGGTAGATTTCCTGCTGAAAAGGCTGGCGGAAGAGGGGATCGGCGAAGCGCGCGTAATTGGGCGGGTCGCGGAAAAAGGGGAAAGTTTGCTCAGGGTAGAGAGTTGAAAAAGAATAACTTTGCAATAAGTTAAGTGCCAGGCACTTAACTTATTCACTCCAGGCACTTAACTTATTCACTGAGCCAGGGAATATTTACTTTGGGCCTTTGGGCCTGTTGCCTTTGGGCCTGTAACTTTCTGGAACATCAATGTTTAAACGGTCAAATATTTCGAAGGGAGTATTGCTAAAGATGACACAGGCGCCCAGGGAACTCAACTGCAAGGGCCTTGCCTGCCCGCAACCGGTCCTGGAAACCAAAAAGGCCCTGGACGAATTGCCCGCCGGAGCCGAGTTAACCGTTCTGGTAGACAATCCCGTAGCCAAAGAAAATGTAACCCTGTTCGCCACCAACGCCGGCCACCAGGTGGAAGCAAGTGAAAACAACGGCGAGTTTATCTTGCGCATTATCAAAGGGGGAGCCGGCCTCCTCCAGGAGAGAAAAGGCGGTCCGCAACCGCCGGATAAACCGGGCGAAAATCTTCCCGCCCGGAGCCGGACCACCTATCTGATCACCTCCAGCCTCTTCGGGCAGGGCTCGCCCGACCTGGGCCAGGTCCTCATGAAAAGCCTTTTTGTTTCGCTGGCCGGGCAGGAAATTCCCCCGGCAGCGTTAATTTTCGTCAATACCGGCGTCTACCTGAGCACGGAAGGCTCACCCGTCCTTGAACAACTGCAAAAAATGTCCGCCGGGGGAACAACCGTCCTGTCCTGCGGAACGTGTCTGGACTACTACAAGTTAAAGGAAAAGCTGGCGGTCGGGCGGGTCAGCAACATGTACGAAATCCGCGAGCGGCTCAACGGGGCGGAAAAGGTAATTACCATTGCCTGACGGGCACCGGTCGTCCGGCGGCAGCCGGCCCGCCCGGCAGCCCGGCGGTTTAGGCGGCACCGGCTATTCAAGGCCAGGAGCGGGTCGATTAATTCTCGCCCGGAGGTCCTTTTCCTTTCCTTCCCCGGAAGGTTCGTAAAAAACCGCCCCCACCAGCTCATCCGGCAGATACTGCTGCTGTACCCAGTGTCCGGGGTAATGGTGCGGATATTTATACCCCTTCCCGTGGCCCAGAGCGGCCGCCCCTTTATAGCTGGCGTCCCTCAGGTGCGCGGGCACGGGACTGGCCCGCTGCTTTTCCACCGCCTCCATTGCCCGGTCAATTCCCGTGATTACGGAGTTGCTCTTCGGAGCAAGAGCAATGTAAAGAGCCGCTTCGGCCAGCACGATGCGCGCCTCGGGCAGGCCGATGCGCTCCACCGCCTGGGCAGCGGCGGCAGCCACCACCAGCGCCTGGGGATCGGCCAGGCCGACGTCTTCCGCCGCGTGAATCATGATGCGCCGCGCGATAAATTCCACCGGTTCCCCCGCGTAAAGCAGACGGGCCAGCCAGTAGAGCGCGGCCTGGGGATCGGAGCCGCGCATGCTTTTGATGAAGGCGGAAACCACGTCGTAGTGCTCGTCCTCTTTATCATAAGCCAAAACCCGCCGCTGGCACGCTTCCTCTGCCACCTCCAGGGTAATCCTCCGCCTTCCCGTTTCGTCGGGCGGGGTGGTCAATACGGCAAACTCCAGATAATTGAGGGCGGCGCGCGCATCCCCGTTGGCCGCCCGCGCAATGTGCCGGGCCGCTGCGGGTTCCAGTTCCACCGCGTAGCTACCCAGCCCGCGCTCCCGATCGGCCAGGGCGCGCCGGATAATCCGCCCGATGGCTTCTTCCGAAAGGGGCTCAAAGCGGTAGAGGCGGGAACGACTCAAAAGCGGGCGAATTACCGAAAACAGGGGATTTTCGGTAGTCGAGCCAATCAAGGTTACTAGGCCGCTTTCCACCGAAGGCAGCAGGGCATCCTGCTGCGCCTTGTTGAAACGGTGGATTTCGTCGATAAATAAAATGGTTTTCTGACGGTAATAGGCCCGCCGTTCCCGGGCCTCCTCAATCACCCGGCGCAGGTCGGCCACGCCGGCTAAAACAGCGCTCAACGTAACGAAATGGGCCTTCGTCATCCTGGCGATGAGCAGGGCCAGGGTGGTTTTGCCCGTGCCGGGGGGC
>DAISHP010000291.1:0-3278 GCA_036822475.1 Bacillota bacterium | reverse complement strand
GCCACCCGGCTGACCGTGCTTAAATCCAGCCCCAGCACCGCGGCCAGGTCGCTTGGCGAGGTCTCCTCATCCCCTTCCCGGCGGAGAACCTCCAGCAACAGATGGCACTGGGATAAAGTGATCCCGCAGCAGCCCACCTCACTTTTTTCCAACAGCTGCGTCGCCCGGCTCAATTCCACCAGCAGGTGGCGAAGCCAGGCGGCTTCCTTTTCTAATTCCGCTACTAATTCCACTTTCATTCACCCAACTGTATTGTATCATGCAACCATTTCAATATGCAAGTGAAATTTTTTCAAAGTAATCATAGCACTTCCCTCCAAAACGAACAGGCGGCAGGCCCGAACACCTGGCCGAGGAAATCGTGGCCTTTGCCAATCTGAAGGGAGGAACCATTTTCATCGGCGTGGCTGATGACGGTTTCATTGAAGGTGTGCAGAGGGAAGACGTGGAAGAGTGGTTGATGAATATATGCTCCCATAACGTCATCCCCGCCATCATCCCTTTTTACGAAAAAGTTCAGGTTGAAGGGAAAACCGTAGCCGTTTTAAAAATTCCCAAAGGCGCGCATAAACCTTACCAGACGGCGGCGGGGAAATACTTACTGGTAACTATGCTCCACCTGCTTAACCTGCAACCAGGAGAAGGAAATCGGGAAGGAACTATTATGGATATTAAAGAACGACCAAATCATAAGATATACATTCAAGTGCTTCGTCAAATGTCGCCTGAAAAAAGGTTACTTAAAGCATTTGAGTTGTCTGAATTTACCAGGCAGCACCAGCTTTTTTTGACCCGCGCTTAATATGCGGGGGAATATTTCCTCCTGTCCAATACCCTGGATCGTATTGTTTCTCACCCCATTCCTCAATTTCATTAAGATATTCACTCGGGTGTTTTTTTCTTTGTTTATCCGACATAGAAACACTCCCTTAAAAAACACCGCAATAATTGCCTAAAGCCACCGGAATAAAGAGAGCCTTTGACATATCACTGGTCAAAGGGTAGGGAACATCCCTAAAAGAGCGCCAATAAATTGTTCAAAAAAACAGTGTCTTGGAATACATGTCACTTTTCCTGTTTTTTATCTTTCCCCCACAAACTCCAACACCGCACCACCTGCCGGGATACGGGCCAATACGTAAGGGTAGGTGATTACCTGGGCCACCATCTGGCCGGGCGGCGGGCCGGTGACCCGGTAGTGCACGGTAAGCTTACCCCGGCCGTCGTCACGAATGTTGACAATTTCTATCTTGTAACCGGCAGTGGGTTTTTCGCCGGCCGCGATGAAGATGTAGCGCCACTGCCCGGAAGTAAAGGAGCCCGTAAAGGGCTGCCGGCTGTTGGCCGCCGCCCACTTTTTGACTTCCTCGGGAACAGGTTCGGCAGTTTGAAGTTCACGGCCGGCGGCGCCGGCATTGCCGGCAGCTAAAAGCTTACAGGAAACCGGCTGGCCGTAAGCGTAAGGGGTACTGTCCGGATAAAAAGGCACTCCCATCTTCTTGGCTAATTCCCTTTTCTTGAGCACCTCTTCCTGAAGCTTCTGCGCTTTTTCCACCATATCACCCTGCGGGTATTCTCGAATGATTTTTTCCAGGTAATTAGTATCACCGGTGTAGGCGCCCAGGACCAAAAGCGCGTCGTCGGCCATCGAGCTCTCCGGATATTCATTCACGAATTGTTGATAGGCGGAGATAATCTTTTGTCTCACCTCTGAAGGAGTAAAGGCAAACCAGGCATCTTCACCCCACTGATCCAGGCCGATGTAGCATAAACCCAGGGAGTAAAGCGCCTTGGCCTTTAGTTCGGGGGAGGCGGCGGGATGGCTGTAAACCTGCTGGAAATACGGCAGGCTGTGGCTGTAGTTGATCATCTCCCGGGCAAAGGCAGCCATCTCCGCCGGGGCCCGGCCGGAGGCGGTGGCGTTGATATAGCCGAGCCAGTTGTACCACTGCCGCTTCCCCGCCCAGAGGTGGTTGTAGTAGAGGAACTGGTCGTGGTAGATGGCCGCCGCCAGGTCGTATAGGCGGGAAGGATCTTGCGTTTTTTCCCACTGTTCTTTGAGAGCAGCCAGCTTTTTCACCTGAGTCAGTTGCTTTTCCACGGAGCCCCAGAAATCGTATCGGGAGGCGGCGGGCAAATAACCGAGGGGCAAGAGATCCTGGTTGGAAAGTCTCCCGGCCTCTTTATATTTTCTCACGATCTCTTCCAGCGCGCCGGCAGCCTGCCGGTAGTTATCCCGGCGGATTTGTTTGACGGCCAGAGAATAGGAGACCATCGGGGGCAAGGCCGGGTCCAGCGCTTGCCCCGGCAGCTCCTTTAACTGCTCGTCAGTCATCCGCACGTCCAGGACGTAGACCAGGCGGCCGGAGGCGGGGTAGCGCATGTCCCCGTCGGGTAAGGCGCGGGCTCTTTGCAGCATGTTCAGGGCCTCGGCCCAGCGCCCCTCGATTTCGTAGCAGCGGGCCAGGCGGTAGGCGGCGTCGTCGGCGGCCGGGTGGGAGGAGAATTCCTGCAAAAACTTTTCCCAGCCGGGGATCTCTCGCTCCGGAGCATATTGTTCGTCACCGTAAAAATACACGCCCCAGTCCTGCTGGTATTTTTCCCGGCGCGCCAGCTCAAAGTAAGGTTCGCCCCGCACCTCCTCATAGGCCTTAATACCCCGCGCCAGGTAGCTTTGCGGGTATTTTCCGGCCGCCTCTTTCAAAAACTGCCAGTCCAGGCGGCGGCTAAAACCCGCATCGCCGTCTTCGCCCGGCAAAGCAGCCAGCCCGTTTTTATCGATGTCCTCCACAAGTTTGCCCAGAGCTTCTTTTTCCCCCAGCTCATAGAGGGTGTAAAGGCACTCCTGGCGGCCAAAAGGCGTGGTGTCCGTTTTGGCCACTTTCCACAGCCATTGGACTGCAGCATCCCTGGCGGCGCCTTTTAACCCCCAGCGGGCGGCGTTGCCGGCCTCTTGAATCAGGCCCACTTTCTCTTTTTCCGAAGCAAGGCGGTGATATAGTTCGTCAACAGCCGCCAGCGCCCTTTCTTCGCCCAGTTTATACAGGTTGAAAAGCTGCCGGGAACGGACGGCGGCATTCTGCTCCTTTTCCTGCACCTCCCACAGCCAGGTGAGGAGCGCCGAACGTCTGGCGCCGGGAGGCTCCTCGCGGGCCATATTGAGGGCGGCAAGAACCAGGTCTTCTTTCGCCGCGGGGGCAGTTAACCGGGCGTAAACGTCAGTGAGCCACCGGACCATCTCGCCAGGGTCGGGAAAGATTCTCTGCCCGGCTGCCTTC
>DAISHP010000290.1:0-3279 GCA_036822475.1 Bacillota bacterium | reverse complement strand
ATTGGCAGTCAGTCCTGCGGCGGCCTGCCCGGGACGGCTTCCGTCAAAGCCAGGATCTGTTGGGCGCGGCGGACTACGGGAAGTTCCACCATCCTGCCTTCCAGCTGGATTACTCCGGCGCCGGCGGCCTGGGCCTGAGCGAAGGCAGCCACCACCTTTTTCGCCCACTCCGCTTCCGCGGGCGACGGGGTAAACACCTCGTTGACCGGCCCCACCTGCGCCGGGTGAATCACCAGTTTGCCCTGGAAGCCCAGTTGTTTGACCCGTTTGACCTCCTCGACGAGCGCCGGAATGTTCCGGAAGTCCGGATTCACCGTATCCAGGGGCGGGGCGATGCCGGCGAGGCGCGAAGCCGCCACCAGGCGACAGCGTGCGTAGAATTGTTCCGCCCCTTCCGGGGAGTAGGTGGTGCCGATGTCCATGGTGTAATCGTTGCCACCGAAAGCCAGGCACCACACCCGGGCGCACGCTCCGGCGATCTCTGCGGCCATTTCGATGCCCCGGGCGCTCTCGACAAAGGGGATGATTACCAGGCGGCCCGGCGCGATTCCCTTTTCCCGTTCCAGGAGGCCCAGCAGCCAGTCGGCGCGCCGCACCTCTTCACCGGATTCCGCCTTCGCCAGCATGATTCCCTCAATGGGCAAATCCACGACCGCTTCCAGGTCCTTTAAGATGTAAGGTGAAGAAACTGCGTTCACCCGAACAAAAACAGGAACCCGGCGCGGGCCCCCGCATGGACCCCTGCCCGAATCCTGGCCCCCGCTTCCGCATAGACCTCCGGCAGGACTGCCGTCGAGACTCCTGGGCAATCCCCCGTTTGCACCCTCTGCCGGGTTTTCGGGTGCTCTCCTGGCCTTGCTCTGGTCCGGACTCCCGGATGGGCCCCCGGCGGCGGCCCCCGTCAAAACTTCCCTCACCGTTTGCCTGGCGGCGTCCTTTTTTTCGGAAGCGACGGCGTCCTCTAAGTCTAAAACCACCGCGTCCGCCCCCGCAGCAAAAGCCTTGCCGGCCTTTTTCCGGTCGTCCCCTGGTGCAAAAAGCACCGAACGAAATATTCTCACGGCGTCAACCCACCTTGCCAATCCAACGCTTTTAGAATTTAATATTCTCCCCCAACCCCTGGATTCCTTCCGGATTTTTTTCCCTCACCGTTTTGCTCTGCTTTTGAGGCCCGGACTTTTTCTTTTCCCGGCTGAAAATACTGCTTTCATGTGGGTTTGCATATAATGAATACCAACAGGAAAATTCGACAAAAAAGGTCACCCCCGGTTCAAAACCGACCGGGTTTCCGAAAAGGAGGGACATCCATGGACTTCCTGAAACGTCTGGAAGAACACCGGTCCCTGGAAAAACGCCTGGCCTGGGAGGGTACTTTTACCGATTACCTGGAGATTGTGAGAAAGAACCCCCAGGTGTGCCAGCTGGCCCACGCCAGAATTTACGAAATGATCAAGGCGGCGGGAGTAGAAGAAGCGGGTGGGGTTAAGAGATATAAATTTTTTGCCAGCGAGCTGTTCGGCCTGGATAAAACTCTGGAAAAGCTGGTGGAGGAATATTTTCACCCGGCAGCCAGACGCCTGGACGTGCGCAAGCGCATCTTGCTGCTGATGGGGCCGGTGAGTGGCGGCAAGTCGACCCTGGTGGCCATGCTGAAGCGCGGGCTGGAAAAATTCAGCCGCACGGAGCAGGGGGCCCTTTACGCCATCAAGGGCTGCCCGATGCACGAAGAACCCCTGCATCTGGTGCCGCGGGAACTCCGGGAGGACTTTCAAAAAGAATACGGAATTTACGTCGAAGGCGAGTTATGCCCGTATTGCCGTTTGCTGGTTGAAACGGAATACGGCGGGCGAATTGAGAAGGTTCCCGTGGAGAGAATTTTTCTTTCCGAGGAAAAACGTACCGGCATCGGCACCTTTGCCCCTTCCGACCCCAAGTCCCAGGACATTGCGGAACTCACCGGGAGCGTGGATTTTTCCACCATTACCGAGTACGGTTCCGAGTCCGACCCCCGGGCCTACCGTTTTGACGGTGAGTTAAATATCGCTAACCGGGGCATCATGGAATTCCAGGAGATGCTCAAGTGCGACGAGAAATTTTTGTGGAACCTGCTCAGTCTTTCCCAGGAAGGGAACTTCAAGGCCGGCCGCTTTGCGCTCATTTACGCCGATGAGCTTATTGTGGCTCATTCGAACGAAAACGAATACAAGGCATTTATCGCCAACAAGAAGAACGAGGCGCTCCACTCCCGCATTATCGTCATGAAGATCCCGTATAACCTGAAAGTCAGCGAAGAAGTAAAGATTTACGAGAAGCTGATCCGCCAGAGCGACTTAAAGGACATCCACATCGCCCCGTACGCGCTGAAGGCCGCTGCCATTTTTTCGGTCCTTTCCCGCTTAAAAGAAAGCAAAAAGCAGGGCATGGACATCCTGAAAAAGATGAAGCTCTACGATGGGGAAGACGTGGAAGGGTTCAAACAAAAAGACGTTACCGAATTGCAAAACGAATTTCCAGACGAAGGGATGAGCGGCGTCGACCCCCGCTACGTGATCAACCGGATTTCCTCCGCCCTGATCCGGACCTCGACGAAGTGCATCAACGCCCTGGACGTTTTAAGGGCCTTAAAGGACGGCCTCGACCAGCATCCTTCGATCACCAGGGAAGAAAGGGAGCGGCTTTTGAATTACATTTCGATCGCCAGGAAGGAGTTCGATGAACTGGCGAAACGGGAAGTGCAAAAAGCTTTTGTCTATTCTTACGAAGAATCGGCAAAAGTTTTATTCGACAACTATTTAGACAACGTGGAGGCATACTGCAACAACGTGAAAATAAAAGATCCGATCACGGACGAGGAAATGGACCCGGACGAAAAGCTGATGCGCTCCATCGAAGAGCAGATCGGCGTCTCCGAAAACGCCAAAAAGAGCTTCCGGGAGGAGATCCTGATCCGTCTTTCCAGCTACGCCCGCAAAGGGAAGAAATTCGACTACACTTCCCACGAGCGCCTGCGCGAGGCGGTGGAGAAAAAACTTTTCGCCGACTTAAAAGACGTCGTCAAGATCACCACCTCCACGAAAACGCCCGACGCCGAACAGCTCAAGCGCCTCAACGAAGTCAGCGCCCGCCTGATCGCGGAGCACGGCTACTGCGTCGTTTGCGCCAACGAACTGCTCAAGTACGTGGGAAGCCTATTGAACCGCTAAAGCATGGGAAGCAAGGGGAACAAGCAGGGACAGTTCTTGCTTGCGATGAAGCAAGCAGGGACAGTTCTTGCTTGTC
>DAISHP010000289.1:0-3293 GCA_036822475.1 Bacillota bacterium | reverse complement strand
TTTACTACGTCCGGGTGGGCAGCAGCAAAAGACAGGCCACCAGGGAGGAGTTGCTGCGCCTGTACCAGGCCGGCCGGGCGATTTACTACGACGAACTGCCCGTCCCGGGCACTTCCCTGGACGATCTGGATCTTTTATATTTCCGGAAGTTCTTTGAAGACTTTTACCAGACCCGGCTGGAGGACTTTTCCCTGCCGAAACTGCTGGAAAATATGAAAGTGCTTACCCCACTGGAAGATCAACCGGCGTTTACCGTGGGAGGATATCTTCTTTTCAGCCGCCACCCCCAAAAACACTTTCCTTACGCGAAAATTACCGTGGCCAGTTTTGCCGGGGAACAAATCGACGAAGAATTTGAAAAAAAGGACCTGGAGGGAAAGCTCGAAGAACAGATCCAGGGAGTGGAAACGCTTTTCAAGCTTTACCTGAAAACCCCGGTCAAAATTAAGGGCTTTGCCAGCGAGCGCCGCATTGAAATCCCCTTCGAGGCTTTGCGGGAAGCAGTAATCAACGCCGTTGCTCACCGGAACTACCACCTTCCCGCGCAAGTCCGGATTTTTGTCTTTGCCGACCGGATCGAGATCATCAGTCCGGGAAAACTGCCTGACACGATTACACTGGAAAACATCCGGCTGGGCGTGCACGCCGAACGAAACCCCTTGCTGGTCTCTTTTTTATCGAAAATGGGGTACATGACCCAGATCGGCACCGGAGTCATCCGGATGATTCGCCTGCTCAAACAACACACCGGCAAAGAACCCGAATTTGAGGAAAGGGGAGAAGAGTTCCTGGTCCGCATCTGGCGCCCAAACGCCTGACCGAAATCCAAAAAGCGCCGGCCGGGCTCGAAAAAAATCTCTGGCGCTCCGGAAGGAACTCTCCCGTCCAAGAGAGAAGTTACCTTATAGGAGGATGCAAGCAAGTAAATTAAAAAGATAACTGAATTAAGGAGGAAAAAATGGCGTTCGACGAACATGGCTTAAAAGGCCGCGATCTCCTGAGCCTGCACGATTTTACCCCCGAAGAAATCAAGATCATTCTGGATCTGGCCGACGAGCTAAAGGCAAAACAAAAAAGGGGCGAACCCCACCCCTACCTGCGGGGAAAAACCCTGGGGATGATTTTCCAAAAAGCTTCCACCCGCACCCGCGTTTCTTTCGAGGTGGCCATGTACCAGCTGGGCGGCTACGCCCTGTTTTTAAGCGCCAACGACCTTCAGCTGGGCCGGGGGGAAACCATCGCCGACACCGCCCGCGTACTTTCCCGCTACTTAGACGGGATCATGATCCGCACTTTCGCCCAGGCCGACGTGGAGGAACTGGCCCGCTATGCCGATATCCCTGTGATCAACGGGCTGACCGACCTCCTCCACCCCTGCCAGATCCTGGCCGACCTGCAGACCATCCGGGAGCGCAAAGGCGCTCTGGCCGGGCTGAAGCTGGCCTACGTGGGGGACGGGAACAACGTCTGCCACTCCCTGCTCTTCGGCTGCGCCAAAACGGGAATGCACGTCAGCGTGGCCTCCCCGGAAGGCTACCGGCCCGCCGAAGAGATCGTCTCCCTGGCCCGGGCCGACGCCCGCCAGACTGGCAGCCGCATCGAAATCACCGGCGACCCTGCCGAGGCCGTCCGCGGGGCCGACATCGTCGTCACCGACGTTTGGGCCAGCATGGGCCAGGAAAAAGAGGCCGCTGCCCGGGTCAAAGTTTTTGCCCCTTACCAGGTAAACCGGGAACTGGTCCGCCACGCCAAACCCGATTTTATCTTTCTGCATTGCCTCCCTGCCCACCGCGGCGAAGAAGTAACGGACGACGTCATCGACAGTCCGCACTCCGCCGTCTGGGACGAGGCGGAAAACCGCCTCCACGCCCAAAAAGCGGTCCTGGCCCTGCTCTTATAGAATCTATGGCTCTGCGCTGTAGTTCTTTCTTTGTGCCTTTTAAGCCTGCTGCCTTTAAGTTAATAAGTTAAGTGCCTGGCACTTAACTTATTATTCCCGCCATTACTGGCGACCGATGACCGACGACTATTTTCAAGGGAGCAGACAGATTATGTTATCGAACTCTCTTTGCCGGTTCTCCCCGTAACCCGGTACAAGACCAGTGCTGTCAGCACCGGCAGCGTGGTCCACAAATACATCCGGGAGTACCCCACGGCCTGGGAAACGGCTCCCCAGAGCAGAGCGCCCACCGCGATCCCCAGGTCAAAGGCCGAAAAGAAAGTGCCGTTGGCTGCACCGCGCCGATGAAAGGCCTCGTCGTGCACCGTCAGCGCCTGCATGCCGGGCTGCACGCTGCCAAACCCGAGCCCGTAGAAAACCCCGGCCAGCAGGAACATCCCCAGGGATTCCGCCCGGGAAAGCAAAAGCATGGCCGCCGCAATCGCTACCATCCCGGGGTACACCACCACGTCGTAGCCCTTGCGGTCCAGCAACATGCCGGAAACCGGCCGGGTCAGGGCCAGCGTAACGGCGTAAACCGTAAAAAATATGCCGATGTTGGCAATTCCTTTTTCGGCCGCGTAAAGAGCAATAAAAGAAACCACCGAACCATAAGACATGGTGACAAAAAAGGTCACCAGCGAAGGCCGGAAGGCGCTCTTTTCAAAGAAAGCGCCTTTTGTTTGGGCCTGCGCGGCCGGCGTCTTCCGGTAATGAATCAAGGAGCCCAGGATGAGCGCCAGGGCGGCCAGGCCGGTAGAAGCATAAAACAACACCGGAAAGCTGAACTCATGAATCAAATACAAACCGGCGGCGGGCGCCACGGCCATGGCAATGGTGCCGGCCAGGCCGTAGTAGCCCATGCCCTCGCCCAGCCTCTGCTTCGGGATGACGTCGGTCGCGATTGTTCCGGCCGCCGTAGAAGAAGTTCCCCAGCCGAAACCATGCAAAAAACGGACCAGCAGCAAAAGTGGGATAGTATCCGTCCAGTTATACACCAAACACGAAAACACAAATACCAAAAGACCGAGCAGGTAGACACCCTTGCGTCCGTAAGTGTCTACTCCCATTCCGGCAACCGGTCTGATGATTACCGCCGAAATGGTAAAAAAACCAATGACCAGGCCGATCTCGCTTTCCTTCCCCCCTAAAAAATCCACGTATACGGGCAGCGTGGGCATCAACATCTGAAAACCCATAAAAGTCGCCAGGTTGGAAAGGCAGATCAAAAGAAAGTTTCTCGTCCACAATTTTTCCTGGTTGGCAACTGACGATCTACGTTCCATTAAACTTCCCCCGTTATTTAGAATGAGAAGATCGATTTTTTAGCCCGCCCGCTTAACCATTTCCTCCA
>DAISHP010000288.1:0-3297 GCA_036822475.1 Bacillota bacterium | reverse complement strand
GCAGGGCTGCCGGAGTTCCGGCAGGCCGTGGCCGGCTGGTATCGGCGCCGTTTCGGCGTGGAGCTCGACCCGCGGGCGGAAGTGGTTGCCCTCATTGGCTCTAAAGAGGGCCTCGCCCACCTTCCCTGGTGCTATCTGGACCCGGGCGATACCGTTCTGGTGCCCGATCCCGGCTACCCCGTTTACGCCGGAAGTTCCATTTTGGCGGGGGCGGTTCCCTATTACTTCCGCCTGAAGCCGGAGAAAGGCTTCCTGCCCGACTTTGCGGATATTCCGGCAGAAACCGCCAAAAAGGCCAAACTCATGTTTTTAAACTACCCCAATAACCCGACGGGCGCGGTGGCCGGGGAATCCTTTTTTGCCGAAGCGATTGCCTTTGCGAAGGAGTTTGAAATTCTCCTCGCCCACGACGCGGCCTACACCGAAGTGGCCTTCGACGGCTGCCGGCCCCCGTCTTTTTTGCAAGTCCCCGGCGCCAAAGAAGCAGGCATTGAATTCGGCTCCCTATCCAAAACCTTTAACATGACCGGCTGGCGCATCGGCTGGGCCGCCGGCCACGCCGGGGCCGTGGAGGCGCTGGGCCGCCTGAAGTCAAATGTGGACTCCGGACAGTTTAACGCCGTGCAGAAAGCGGCCATCGCCGGCTTAACCGGCCCGCTGGCCAATTTAAAAGAAGTGAACGAAATTTACCGCCAGCGGCGGGACATCCTCGTCGACGGCCTGAACTCCCTGGGCTGGTGCCTGGAAAAGCCGAAAGCCACCTTTTACGTCTGGGCGCCCGTGCCGGCCGGGCACACGTCCGCCTCGTTCGCCGAAACCCTGCTGGAAAAAGCCGGCGTGGTGGTCACCCCCGGCACCGGCTACGGGGCTGCGGGCGAAGGCTACTTCCGCCTGTCCCTGACCGTTCCCACCAACCGCCTCAAGGAAGCCGTCGAGCGGATCAAGAAGAACGTGGGGCCGGTAACTTTTTAAAAATAATATGTAATATGAGAATATACATGGTTAATTCAAAGAACGGCATTCCCATTCGTTTTCCGCAAGAAAGATGGTTCCATATTACCGAAGAACATTCGGAAATGGCGGGTTATTATTTTGAAGTTCTGGAAACTGTGGAAGAACCGGATGTAATTTTTGAGGGGAAAACGGGGGAATTTCTGGCCGTAAAAAAGCTGGAAAGAAGCAAGTATATTGTGGTAGTTTATAAGGAGATAGATGAGAATGACGGCTTTATAATTACCGCCTTTTTGACCAAAAAGATCAAAAAGCTTGAAAGGAGGCGGAAAATATGGGAACGGCAGAAGTGAAGAAGGTATTGGCGATTGTGCCGGAATTGCTGGAAGTCCCCTACCGGAGGGTTTGGACAACGTACGATGAAGAGGCAGACGTTCTTTACCTTAATTTTAAGAAGCCCAGTCGTGCCGATGATTCCGAATTCACGGACGACGACCTGATCATCAGATACGAAAAAGGGGAAGTAGTGGGAATAACCGTCCTTAACGCAAGTAAAAGGAAAAAGCTTCCGCAAAGGAGGAAAAAAGTGTGAAGCTGGCCGCCAGGGCCAAAAAGATCAGCCCTTCGCCCACTTTAAGCATCGACGCCCAGGCCAAAAAGATGATTGCCGCGGGCGAAAAAGTGATCAACTTCGGGGCAGGCGAACCCGATTTCGACACCCCGGAGCACATCAAGCAGGCCGCCGTCGAAGCGCTGCACAAAGGGATGACCAAATACACCCCCGTCGGCGGGACGCCCGCCTTAAAGGAAGCCATCGTCCAAAAGCTGAAAGCGGACAACCACCTGGACTATGCGCCGGAGCAAATCGTCGTCTCCTGCGGGGCCAAGCATTCCCTGTACAACGCCATCCAGGCGCTCTGCGATCCCGGTGACGAAATCATTTTGCCGGCGCCGTACTGGGTGAGCTACCTGGAGCAGATCAAGCTGGCCGGGGGCCGGCCGGTGATTGTGCAGACCAGGGCGGAAAACGGCTTTAAGCTTACCGTGGAAGAACTGGAGGCGGTGGTCACCCCGCGCACCCGGATGATCATTCTCAACAGCCCGGGCAACCCCACCGGCGCGGTGTACACCCGGGAGGAACTGGCCGCCCTGGGCGAAGTGCTGCTGTCAAAAAAGATTACCATTATTTCCGACGAGATTTACGAAAAATTAATCTACGACGGCCTGGAGCACGTCAGCATCGCTTCGCTCAGTCCGGGCTTAAAGGAGCTGACCGTGGTCATCAACGGCGTTTCCAAAGCTTACGCCATGACCGGGTGGCGCATCGGCTACGCGGCCGCCCCCGCTCCCGCGGCCAGGGCCATGGCGGATCTGCAGAGCCATTCCACTTCCAACCCCACGTCCATCGCCCAGGCGGCCAGTGCGGCCGCGCTGACAGGGACGCAGGAGCCGCTAAAGCAGATGGTGGCGGAATTCAACCGGCGGCGCGATTACATGCTGGAGCGCCTGTCGGCCGTTCCGGGAGTCTCCTGCTTCCGCCCCGGCGGGGCCTTTTACCTGTTCCCCAGCATTGCCGGAATCATCGGGCGGGCCTACAGGGGAAAAACTATCGGCAGCGCCAGTGACCTGGCCGCCATCCTGCTGACGGAGGCGAAAGTAGCCGTAGTGCCGGGCGTGGCCTTCGGCGACGATCGCTGCTTCCGCCTGTCTTACGCCACCTCCATGGAAAACATCAAAGAAGGGCTGGACCGGATCGGGGAGGTACTGACTTCCGTAAAATAGCAGCGCTAAAACGGATTACGCGGGTGGCGGGGCGATTGCCCGGCAAGCGACTTGCGCAGCGCCCCGCCGCTAAGGAAAGGAGAATTCTTTGCTCAGAAGCATGACGGGTTACGGTCGCGCCAGCGCGGCCGGCGCGGGAAAAAAAATTACCGTTGAAATCAAGTCGGTCAATCACCGTTTTTCGGAAGTGGTCGTCCGGCTGCCGAAAAATATGCTGCCGCTGGAAGAAAGAATCAGGGGGCGGGTCCTGGAGCGCGTTTTCCGGGGGCGCGTCGATTGCTACCTGACCGTTGAAGAGGCCGGCCCCAAAAATGTTGCGGTGAAAGTTGACAAAAACCTCGCGGCGGCGTATTATAAGGCATTGAGAGAAATGTTGCAGGAACTGGAAATGCCGCCGGAAGTAAAATTAGAACACTTTTTGGCCCTGCCGGGGGTATTGTCCGTGGAAGAGCCGGAAGAAAACCTCGAAGAACTCTGGCCGGCCGTTGAACAAGCCCTGACCGGGGCGCTGGCGGCCCTGCTGGAGATGCGGCAAACCGAGGGCGCCCGGTTGCAAAGCGACAT
>DAISHP010000287.1:0-3308 GCA_036822475.1 Bacillota bacterium | reverse complement strand
CGCCGATGGTACTGCCCTGGCGACGGGGCGGGAGAGTAGGTCGCTGCCGGAAAATAAATTAGCGATGCCCGGGTAACCGGGCATCGTTGTTTTTGGGGACCGAGGGGAAAAACATACGGCTGATTTTGAACTAAAATATTTTCCTGGTAGATCTATTCAGACTTAAGAGGGCACGCGGCTCCGGGAGAGGTTTCGAGAAGGTTCAGCTTGTTTATCGCTCCGAAAACAATGATCACGTCGCCAGGTAAAATTGTTTCGCTGATATCGGGATTGGCAATCGTGGTTCCGTTGCGGATGATGGCCAGGAGCTGGGAGCCGTAGTCTTCCTTGAGACGGGAATCGCGGACAACTTTTCCGGCGAGAGGCGACTTTTCGTCAATCAGAATCTCTTCGAGCTTGTAATCCGGGTGGCGTCGTTCGAGAATGCTATGAATGAAATCGACCGTTGCGGGTTTAACGGCAGCCAGCGCGAGCCGGGCGCCCCCGGCGATACCAACGGCAGTTACCCAGTCGGCGCCGGCACGCTTGAGACGGGCAATGTTCTCGGGGCGGTCGGCCCGGGCGACAACGCGGATACGCGGATTTAAATCCTTTGCGGCCATGGTGATGAGGATGTTGGCCGAGTCGTTGGGAAGCGCCGAGATAATGCTGCGGGCCCTTTCTATCCCCGCGGCTTTAAGGATTTCATCTTCGGTGGCGTCACCGAGAATAACCAAGTAGCCGCGCTCTTTCATCAGCTCGACATAGTGTTCGTCGTGGTCTATTCCTACGATTGATGCGCCTTCGCGTTCAAGTTGTTTGATGGCCGCGGTTCCTGCACGACCGAGGCCGCAAACGATAACGTGGTCCCTAAGTCTTAAGATCTTTTGTTCCATTTTCCTTTCCCTCCAGAAACGAATGAAGTGCCCTTCAACCAGCGTGGCGACCAGGATGGAGATGGAAATGTAGATGTAACCGACACCTGTGAGAACAAGAATCATACAGACGACTTTTCCACCATCGGTTGTAGGTTGTGGATTCCCGCCTATCGTAGTAATTGTAATAATCGCCATATAAAAAGCGTTAAAAAGATCAAGGTGTTCGAAATACATGAACAAGGAGGTGCAAATAGCGAAAATCGCCGCCTCAAATAGACCAAGATATAAAAAGAGGCGAAGCGCCATGTTGAAAAATTTGCGGTCATTTTTTGTTTGGTTGTCCTTTAGCTGTTTAAAAGCCACAATTGCAAACCCCCGGTGTATTTTCTACAAGGTTCCTTTCTCTCCTCTTTTTATTTCGGTAAAGACGTATAGGGGATTAAGATATTATCCAGTCTGAACACTTTAATCCGGTATTTCTTTATCTTTTAAATTCGCACATAGGATATCTTAGATAAATCCGTCGAATTTTGGAGCAAACTTTTTTAACCTCTCGATCATTTTGTATCTTGGTGCTATAATTACATTGCAGTTATAAAATAACATAAGTAGTAAAAGGAGGGATTAATCGTAAAGTACTGGTTTAGTTAAAGCAAATAAAAATTTAAGGAGGAAAACCATGTTAAAGAGAACCCGTTTGTGTTGGATATCAATGCTAATAATTGTATTATCGCTAATATTAATTGCTGTGCCAGCAATGGCTGCTAGTTACTTTGCTTCGGCAAACATATCCGCACCTGATAATGCGTCCGTAAATCAAACTGTCAACGTATATATTACAGTTTCCTCATATCCTGGAGGAGTTTGGTGTTTTGAAATTGTGGACCTTGATGGAAGTAATGGCGTAGTGCCCATATCTCCTTCCCCCAAGTTTAAGAATTCTAAAGGCGTACAATATACTTGGACGTCGGCACCATTTGCATCAAAAACAGTTAAAATTACAGTTAAGTTTAAGCATAAAGGAACTTATAAGCTTCATGTATGGGGTGGTGCAAGCATTTTTTCACATGCTGATGCTGTCAAAATGATAACAATTAAATAGATGAAGCGTATATATGCAGCTATCCTAAGCCGGCGACTAAAGAAGCTTCTTGACAGAGTTGCTGCTTGATTTTCGGCGGCCGAAGTGCTGGAACAGGGTTTAGCCCGGCGGTCATGGTCCCGTTGCCCTCTTGTCAATAGGGCGTTGTGGGGCTATAATAAAAAAGACGCGGCAGTGGCGGAATGGCAGACGCGCTAGACTCAGGATCTAGTGGGGGTTACCCCGTGGAGGTTCAAATCCTCTCTGCCGCACCATAAAAAGAGCTCTGTGGGCCCTCCGGAGCGCCGCCTACCAGAATAGGCGGGCGTTGCGGGGGGTTTATTTTTGGCGCTTTTCCGGCGGCGGTTAGCAAATTCCCGGTACGGGGTCTGGGCTTACAGGAATCTATCGTTTCGGCCGCGAAAGAAAATTAGTAGGGACGCACTTTCTTCAGGGGTTGGTTGCGGTGAGCTGTTACAGGCTTGCGGTGGATACCGGGGGGACTTTCACTGACTTCTGCCTCTTAGGGGACGACGGCACGGTAAGTGTTTTTAAGGTTCCTTCCACTCCGGATGATCCTTCGCGCGCGGTGGTTCAGGGGCTCGAAATTCTCAGGGAAAAGGGGATCGATTTATCCCGGATCGCTCTTTTTCTTCACGGGACGACGGTGGCGACGAACGCCATTCTCGAGAAGAAAGGGGCGCGTTTAGCGCTGGTTACTACGAAAGGATTCCGGGATGTCATTTTCATCGGCCGGCAAAACCGGCCCCACCTTTACGACCAGTGGGTTACCCACCCGCAGCCGCTCGTTTCAAGGGGTATGGTTTTCGAGGTCAACGAGCGGATGCTGGCGGATGGTTCGGTAATGGTTGCCCTTGAGGAAAAGGAGATTGCCGCGCTGGTAGCCCGACTGCGGGAAGTGCAAGTCGAAGCGGTCGCGGTGGTCTTTTTGCATTCCTATACCAACCCTGCACACGAATTGCTTTTAAAAAAAGAACTGGAACGGCGGCTGCCCCACCTTTCGGTTACCATCTCGTCAAAGATTGTTCCTGAATTCAGGGAGTACGAACGGACAAGTACTACGGTGGTCAACGCTTACGTACAGCCGGTAGTGGCGCGGTACCTCACAAAGCTTGCCGCAAGTTTAGAGCAAGCAGGGGTAAAAGGCTTCTATGTTATGCAGTCGAGCGGCGGCGTTATTTCGCCAACGCAGGCGCAGAGGGAAAGCGTGCGGACGGTGCTGAGCGGACCGGCAGGTGGTGTCTTGGCCGGGGTGTACCTGGCACGGTTGACGGGCTTTAAGAACCTTATCACCGCCGATATGGGCGGCACCAGCATGGATGTCTCCCTTATTTGTGACGGGGAAGCGC
>DAISHP010000286.1:0-3325 GCA_036822475.1 Bacillota bacterium | reverse complement strand
CGGACGGCCTGGTCAAGCTTATACTCCAACAACGAGCGGGCGCCTTCCACCAGCACATCCCAGGCCGGGCGCCCGTGGGTGCGTAAGTATTCGTCGGGATCTTTGCCCTCCGGGATGCTGACCACCCGGACCTGCAAACCCAGCTCCTGGAGCAGATCCAGACCGCGCAAAGCGGCCGCCACCCCCGCCGCGTCAACGTCGTAGGCGATGACCACCTCCGTGGTATAGCGCTGCAGCAGCCTGCCCTGCTCGGCGGTTAAGCTGGTGCCCAGGGAGGCAACGGCATTGCCGACGCCGGCCTGGTGGGCGCTGATCACGTCCATGTACCCTTCCATCAGGATGGCAAAACCCTGTTCGCGGATGGCCGGGCGGGCGAGATCCAGGCCGTATAAGAGATGCCTTTTGTTAAACACGGCGGTTTCCGGGCTGTTCAAGTATTTGGGCTCCCCTTCGCCCAGGATCCGGCCCCCGAAGCCGGCAATTTTGCCGCGGGCGTTGCGAATGGGGAAGATGACCCGGCGGCGGAAGCGGTCGAAAGGACGGCCGCTCTCGCTTAAAACCGCCAGACCCGCCGAGAGGATTTCCTCCAGGGAGTAATTATGCCCCTGCAGGTAATTCAGCAAACTGTCCCGGCCGTCCGGCGCGTAGCCCAGCCCGAAACGCCAGACGGTTTCTTTCTGCAAGCCCCGCCCGGCCAGGTAGTCCCTGGCCGGGGCGCCCTCCGGGCGGTCGTGCAAACATTGCCGGTAAAATTCTCCGGCCAGCGCATTCATTTCCCAAAGGCGGTTTTCCAGGCGGGCCCTTTTTTGTTCGTCCTCCTGCCGGACGGCAGGAATGGCGATTCCCGTCCGGGCCGCCAGCTGCCTGACCGCTTCGGGGAAAGTAAGGTTTTCTATGGCCATCAGGAAATTAAAAACGTTTCCGCCGGCACCGCAGCCAAAACAGTGGAAAATCTGCTTTTCCCTGCTCACCGTAAAGGACGGGGTTTTTTCCTGGTGAAAAGGACACAGGGCTACATAATCTTTCCCTTTCTTCGTCAGGCGCAGATACTCGCCGGCCACTTCGACGATGTCCGCCTGCTCCCTGATCCTTTCGATTAATTCCCGGGGAATGAAGGTTCCCACGAAAACCACCTTTTTGATTTATTCGCTATTGAATACCATTTTTCCTTCCCAGCGATCGACAATTTAAAAATTACCCCCGGCGCCGCTTGCCTTGCCGGGCCGGGGGTGGAATGCCGCACGCTGCTTTGGCTAACTGCTTCGGTTGCGCAGACTCCGGGTTGCCCTGGCTACCGCGATGACCCTTTTGGCCAGCAGCTGAACCCTCTTCAGCGCCTGCGCATCCCCGCCGGCAGGCTCCTGCGCGCACGCCCCCTGGTGCCCGGCATCGTCCTCGGGAAATCCATCCCCGACAACGGTCATGCCCTGGCAGAGCATCATATCGTGAAGCGCCCTTAAGGTCGTCTCCTGACCCCCAAAACGGGCGTTCCCGACCGTCACCGCCCCGCCCACAACATTCAGCAAAGCCTTCTCCCTGCGCAGCGACCTGGTTTTGTCCCAAAAGGCCTTCAGCGGCGCCGAGACGGTGCTGAAATAAACGGGGCTGCCGATGATGATGCCATCGGCCTTCCGCATGATTTTGAACGTTTCTTCCAGTTGGGTTCCCCGGAAGCATTTTCCCGCACACGGGGAGGAACAGGCCAGGCAGTAGGGAACCTTCTGCCCTTTCAGGATTTCCGAAACCTGTAAAAAGATAAACTCCGCCCCGGCGTCTTCGACAACTTGCCGGACGCTCCGCAGCAGGCGGGCCGTATTCCCATCCGGCCGGGGGCTGCCGTTGATGGCCAGAATAAGCATTACTCTACCCTCTTTGGAAAAAATGATGCAGTAAAGAGTAATAAAGTTTACAGGCACAAAGGCACAAAGATAAAAGGTAATCCTGGATCAGATACTATTTAATTTGGATTTTCCCCTTTTGGAAGTCAAGACAGAGATAAACCTTTCCCGGGAAAAACCCCTTTAAATAATAATACGCTGCAGGACGGAAAATTTCCTTTTTCACCGGAAAAACTTTTTTTACCTGGCGGCCGGGTACCTTTTCTCCGGACTTCTCTTTCCCCTGCGAATTTTACCTTTTTCCCTCTTTAACCTTGCGCCGCGCGCCCTGTGCCTCTGTGCCTTTTTTTCCGGTGTGCTTCTTTGTCTTTGTCCCTTTTTATCTATACCTTTCCTTTGGTTCTCTTTGCCTTTCTCCCTTTGTGCCTCTTTCTACTTAATCTGCACGCTGCGGTACTGGATCGCCTCCGCCAGGTGGGCGGTGCCGATGACGTCGCTGTTGTCCAGGTCAGCGATGGTCCGGGCCACCTTCAAGATGCGGTCGTAGGCGCGGTTGCTGAAATTGAGCTGGCGAAAGGCGGTTTGAAACAAGGCCTTCGCCTCCCTGGTCAAAGGACAGTACTTCCGGACCTGGGCCGGCGTCATCTGGGCGTTCCAGGCGGCATTGCCGAATCTTGCCTGCTGGACGGCCCTGGCCTGATTTACCCTCTTTTTAATGGCTGCAGACGCCTCGCCGGGTGGCGTATCATTTAACTCCCGGTAATCCAGGCGGGGCACTTCCAGGTGCAGATCGATCCGGTCAAGCAGGGGGCCGGAAATGCGGTTTACATAACGCTGCACCTGGTAGGGCGTGCATGTACAATTTCTGGCAGAGTCGCCAAAATTTCCACAAGGGCACGGATTCATGGCAGCGATCAGGATAAAGCTGGCTGGGTAAGTTACCGCCGCATTCACCCGCGAAATGGTGATTACCCTATCTTCCAGGGGCTGACGGAGGGACTCCAAAACGTCTTTGGGAAACTCCGGCAGTTCGTCGAGAAACAAAACGCCGTAATGGGCAAGGCTGATTTCTCCCGGCCGGGGGTAGCGCCCCCCGCCAACGAGGGCAACGGCAGAGGCGCTGTGGTGGGGCGCCCGGAAGGGGCGTCTGGTTACCACGGGCTGCTCCGGTGTTAACAGGCCGGCCAGGCTGTGGATTTTGGTCACTTCAATGGCTTCTTCAAAGGTAAGATCCGGGAGGATGCCGGGAAGCCTCCTGGCCAGCATGGTTTTTCCCGATCCCGGACTGCCGATCATCAATACGTTGTGCCCCCCGGCCGCGGCTACTTCCAGGGCGCGCCTGGCGGCGGCCTGGCCTTTTACGTCGGCCATATCCGGTTCTTCGTCCACACTGCTTGCCGCCATTAAGTTCTCGAGATCCACCTGGTAAGGGGCGATCTTTTCTGCACCGCGCAAGAAATTGTTTAACTGCTCAAGGCTGTTTACCG
>DAISHP010000285.1:0-3331 GCA_036822475.1 Bacillota bacterium | reverse complement strand
CGGGAGGCGGCTGCTTTCGGCAAGGGTCTTTACGGGATGAAGGCTTTAGGCGGCGGAAACCTTTTGGAAAGAGTCCCGGAAGCCTTAAATTTTACGCTGGGGATTGTGGAACTGGCGGCAATTGCCGTCGGCATGGCCACTTTGGCGGAAGTGGATTACAACGTAAGCTTTTTTAGCCGCCGGCAGGTTCCGGAGGAAATTTGCCGTGAGGTCGGCAGAAAGAAAAGGACCCTGCTGATTGAAGACTGGTGCGCGGGGTGCGGACGCTGCGTGGAACGCTGCACCGCCGGAGCGCTTGCCCTGGTTGACGGCAAAGCCCGGGTAGACCCCGGGAAATGCCGGTTATGCGGGTACTGCGGGAGCGTTTGCCCGGAGTTTTGCATAAAGATTATTTGAGGGGGAAAGGCACAGAGGCACAAAGGCACAGAGGCACAAAGGCAAAGCATGAAAATGTCAATAAGTTAATAAAGGGTGCCAGGCACCAGCTGTTAACTTAATCCCTATTTTCAGAGGAGTTGCCCATGAGAACGTTCGTTCCCACCATTAATAATGAAAATGAGTCGCTCAGACAGGCATTTTTCCCTTTGTGCCTTTGTGCCTGTTGCCTTTGTGCCTGCTGTTTTTAAGGAGAACAGGGTATGCGTGTATTGGGACTGGATTTAGGGGATAAAACTGTTGGCGTGGCGGTCAGCGATCCTTTGGGCCTGATCGCTCAGGGGATCGGGGTGATTGCCCGCGCAGGTGAGGATCAGGACCTGGAAAAAATTAAAGCAATCGCCGATCAATACGCCGTCCGGTTAATCGTGATCGGACTGCCCTGGAACATGAGCGGAACGCTCGGCGAGCAGGGAAAAAAGGTTCTGGCTTTTGCGAAGAAACTGGAAAAAGCTACCGGTTTGCCGGTGCAGACCTGGGACGAAAGGTTAACTACTGCGGCTGCGGAAAAAGCGTTGTTAAGCGCGGACCTGACCCGGGCCCGGCGCAAAAAAGTGATTGACAAAGTAGCCGCCGCCCTGATCCTGCAAAATTTCCTGGATGCCAAAAGAACTACCCTGATCGGGAACAACCGGCAAGAATGACATTGACAAAGGCGGGGCAGTTAAGATAGAATAGGCACATCCTTTGGAGAAAAGAGGTGAACTGCACATGTCCAGACACAACCACGAGGAAGGCATTGACGAGTCCCCGGAAGTTTTGACCTTGATTGATGAAGACGGAGAAGAACAGGACTTTGCCATTCTCGACATAGTCGAACTGGAAGGTTCCCGGTACGCCATCCTGCTTCCCCTCGACGAAGAAGGAGAAGAGGAAGACGAGGGCGAGGCCATCATCTTGAAGTACGCTAAAGATGAAGAAGGCAACGAAATTCTAACCGATATTGAAGACGATGAGGAATGGGAGCGGGTGGCCGACGCGTGGGAGGAAATGATTATCGAGGAAAAGTAAAACCTTAAAAAGATGGAAAAGCTGGTGACTAAAGAACCTTAAAACACCGGCTTTTTTATTAAGGGGAGAGAAAATGAAGCCGCGGTACTGGATTGCCCTCTTGATTGCCGGAATATTGTTCGGGGCTGCCGCCGTTTTAGGCGCTACCTTCTTGTGGTCCGGGCGCGACACAGTGATTGAAGGCGTCAAGATCCGGGAAATAGGGTTGCAAGGTTTAGCCAGGGACGACGGAATAGCAGCGATCAAAGAATTAGAAAGGAAAATCCTGGCCGGGCCGGTAATTTTCAGGTGCCGGGAGAAAACCTGGGAGCTGCCGCTAAGCGAAGTGGATTTTCACCTGGATGCCGAAGCGATGATGGACGCTGCGCTCAGGTTAGGCAGGGAAGGTTCGTTTTTCCAGCAGTGGCAGCAAAGGAGCCGGATTAAACAACA
This sequence comes from Bacillota bacterium, assembly GCA_036822475.1. GTDB lineage: Bacteria > Bacillota > Desulfotomaculia > Desulfotomaculales > Nap2-2B > JAIMBK01. Next base: position 1,453 of record DAISHP010000285.1, on the reverse strand, counting down.
GGGTTATGAATTGCCCCTGGTGATCAGTTTAAATAAAAAGAAATTTACCCAGAAAATAACGGATTTGACGGCCGGGCTGGGCTATCCTGCGGAAGACGCGTCTTTCCGGATTACCGGTGATGATCGCGTGGAGGTCGTTCCCGGCAAAGACGGGTTGCAGGTGGATGCGGAGGATGCCTGCCGGGAACTGCTGGATCAGCTGGGGAAGGGCGGAACCGGGCCGCAAATCCATTTAAAACTGGCACCGGTCAAACCCCGCCGGACCACCGAGGCTGTTGCCGCCATGGGCTTAAAGGGCCTGCTTTCCTCGTATACGACGGCTTTCGACCCCACGAACGGAGGAAGAACTTATAACATCCGCGTTGCCGCCGCCGCTCTGGATGGCTTGCTGGTGCCGCCGGGGCAGGAGGTTTCTTTTAACGCGGTGGTGGGGCCGCGGAGTTCGGACGCCGGTTATAAAAATGCCAAAGTGATTGTCAACAATGAATTTGTCGAAGGGATCGGCGGTGGCGTCTGCCAGGTCAGCAGCACCCTCTATAACGCCATTTTGCTCGCCAACCTGGAAATCCTCGACCGGACCAACCATTCCCTGCCGGTTTCCTATGTTCCTATCGGCAGGGACGCCACTGTAGTTTACGGCGCCATCGATTTAAAATTCCGGAACAATACCGAAAGTTATATCTACATCCGGTCGGCGGTCAAGGGGGGGCAGCTGACTTTTAAAGTATACGGAAATACCGACTACAAAGTACCCGTTACCGTCCGGACAAAGATTGTTAAAGAAATGGAGCCGGAGGTCGTCTACCAAAAAGATCCCCTCCTCAAAAAAGGGGAACAGGTGGTCAAACAAGAAGGCGCGAAAGGTTACCAGGTTGCTGCCGAGCGGGTTATTTGGGAAAATGGGAAGGCCCGGGTGGAAATGCTGCCGCAAAGCGTTTACCAGCCGGTAGATAAAATTATTGTCCAGGGCGCCAGGGAAGAAAAAGAAGTGCCGGTCTTTTTACCCCCCGGAGCAGACGATCAAAAACAACCTCCGGGCGAAAAACAACCCTCAGGAGAAAAACAGCCTCCGGCCGAAACACCGATCATCCCGCCCGCCGGGAACAAAGAACCGGAACCAAAACAGCCGCCGGCAGAAAAGAACCCGGCGGGTTAAATTTGACAGGTGAGGTCCGTGAAAACGAAATCCCTGCTTTTCGCGGCGGCAACCTTGATTTTACTGTTCTGTTTTTACCAGTGCCGCTCCTTGTTTGAACCGCCCGAACAAAAAGGAATAATTACCCTGGTTATCCCTGAAAATGCTTCCAGCCGGGAAGTAAGCAGGATTTTGCACGAGCATAATTTGATTAAAAGCCCGCTCATTTTCCGCCTTTATACCCGCTACCGGGGGGTGGACGACCGGCTGAAAGCCGGCGAATATAGTTTCCAGGCTCCGGTTTCGCTGCCGGAAATT
>DAISHP010000284.1:0-3343 GCA_036822475.1 Bacillota bacterium | reverse complement strand
ACGGCTACATCCTTTTTCATGTCCCACTGGGGGGCGCTCCAGGGGCAGGCGATGATACAGCTTTTACAGCCTACACAAAGCTCCTCGTCGATAAAAATAATCCCATCCTTGGACCGCTTCTGGATCGCCCCGCTGGGGCACGCCGCCAGGCACCAGGGTTTTTCGCAATGGAAGCAGGACATGAAAACGTATGCCGCCCTCGGCCTGTCGTCCTGTTTATCCGGGCCCACCTCGATAATCTGGTTCGGCTTCGGCCCCACGCCCAGACCTTTGTTGATTTTGCACTGTACCTGGCAGGCACGGCAGGAGATGCATTTTTTATCGTCATGGTATAAATAGTAATGACTCATGGTCACCCTCCCCAGACAAGTTCATGTCCTTCAATGGTTACGACCGGTCTATGCAATCGGCCTTACTTTAACATAGACATGCTGTAACGCCGGGCTCCCTCCCACCATGTCGGTCATATTTTCCTGCAGCATGGTGTCGCTGGCCCCCTTCTTGTAGCACCTGGTCAGCACCGGCACTTTCCGCCCGAAGCCATGCAGCATAAAAACAGCCTCGGGGTGGATGAGGTCCGTCACGAAGGCCCGAATGGTTTCCGACCCGCGGCTGGAGGACACTTCCACCATCTGCCCGTCCTTGATCCCCAGTTTCTCGGCTTCCCGGGTGTTGATCCAGAGCACATTTTCGGGTACCAGCTCATTCAGCAGCGGATTGTTCTGCGTGGAAACATGAGTATGCGCCGCGGTCCGGCCGATCATCAGGCGAAAAGCGCCCTCCTCGGGGGGGCTGACCGGTTCGTAGGCCGGGAATGAGGGTATACCGTTGTTTTCAAACAGGCTGGAGACGAATTCAATCTTGCCGGACGGGGTTTTAAATTTGAGACCGTCTTTTCTGTCCCAGTATATAGCGTCTTCGCTGAGGGACACCACACCCTTGGCCTCAAAATCCGCGATGGAGATGCCGGTTCCTTCGAGCTGGTACGCCCATAACTCTTCCAGTGAATTGTAGGGGAAGTACTGCCCGATGCCCAATCTGTCGGCAAGGAGTTTCATAATTTCCCAACCCGGCCTGGTGTCGTACCTGGGTGTTACGGCGGGCTTGCGAATTACCAGGCTGGGCTTCAACCCGTTGGCTTCCTGGATGGAATCACCCCTTTCCAGGTAAATGGACTCCGGCAGGATAACGTCGGCCATCCAGGCGGTTTCGCTGAATTGGGTGTCGATGGCCACCAGGAGGTCCAGCTTATTGAAGGCCCGCTTGTTGTTTTCGTAGTCGGGGATGGAGAGCACGGGGTCATGGCGCCAGACCAGCAAAGCCTTGATGGGATAAGGATCTTCCGACAAGATCACATTGGGAAGCATCTGGACCACCCCGTGGGCCGGGTCAGGAGTGGGGAATTTCGGTGTCCCAACCCCGTCGCACCTTTCGTCGGTTACCCTGGGCAAGTCCTGGTCCAGCAGTTTTTTAAGGGGCTTTTTTCCCGCGTCCTTAGCTCCTTTTTTGACGAATATCCCCCCGGGGGCTTCAAAGTTGCCCATGAGAGCGTTCAGGATAATCAAGGACCTTCTGAAATAAACCTCGTTTTTATAGTTGGCGCAACGGTAACCGTAGTGAAAAACCACGGCGGGCCTGGCTTCACTGGCCTCCCTGGCCAGGGAAACAATTTCCCTGGCCGGGATCCCCGTTTCCTCCTCCGCCCACTTCGGGGTGTAAGGCTCGACAAAGCTTTGCAGCGTCTTAAAACCAACCACCCAGCGGTTAACAAACTCCTTGTCGTAAAGCCCTTCCCTGATGATGACGTGCATCAGGGCGTAGTTCAGGGCAAGGTCGGTACCCGGTCTGATCATGAGGTATTTGTGAGCCCGGGTGGCGGTTACGGTTACCCTGGGGTCGATATAGACCAGTTTTGTTCCCCTGTCCATAGCCCGGGTTAGCTGCTTGACCACCTTCAGCTCAATCGATTCAAAAAGGTTGCGGCCGTACGCCACAACATATTTTGCTTTCCCGATGTCAATGCCGATGTTGCCGTCCGGGTATCCGGTCAAAGAACGGAAGGCGGTGTTGAGGGACCCCTTGCAGCACGAGTCGTGGGTAAAGTAATTGGGTGACCCGATGGCCTTCAGGAAGGTCTTGCTGATATGGGAATTAAGGTGGGCCCTTTCGGTCAGCGCGATGCTTCGCCCACCGTATTTTTCTTTAATCTCCTTGAGCTTTGCGGCAACGTAATCCAGCGCTTCCTCCCAGGCAGCCTCCCGCCACTGCCCGGTTCCCCTGGGGCCTGTTCTGATCAGCGGGCTTTTAACCCTTTCCTCGTCATTGAGCAGGCTTACCCCAGCCGCCCCTTTCGGGCAGATGCTGCCTTCGATGCCGGCGACATAGGGGTTCCCTTCAATCAGCTTGACGTCGTCGTTCTTTACCGTTACCTTGATCGGACACCTTACGGTGCACATGAAACAAATGCTATAAACCTCCTGCATAAACCCGATTCCCCCCTGTTTTTTAGCCGCGGCCCATCCTTTTCCCGTTCCTCTGGACGACAGGCCGGCTGCGGGAATATATTATTGTAAATTATTTTTTTCATAGGCGGCCAGCATTTCGTGAACGCCCTTGAAATACGGAAGTTTATGCTTAACCCGGCCGAACAACATTCTGCTTAAGATGTAGCAGAGCAAAAAGGGGACCACGTAATTCACCGCATAGCCGGTAAACGGAAGGGGAAAACCAATCCCGGCAAAGCGCTGCTGCATCCAGGCCAGGGCGAAAAAGGCGGGCCAGAGGGAGGCCGCTGACAGGCCGAACATATTGAAGAAAACCTGCCCGAAGGCGTCATTGGCCTCCTTATTGCACGCCTGGTAACTATTTTTGTCGCCCAGCCGCAGGGCCGCCATAGAAAGGCGGTGCAAATCGGACAGACGGACGTTCAAGCCGTCCAGGTGACGTTTATTTGCCTTGAAAACCAGGGAAATGGTCAATTCCCCAATCAGCACGGCCAGGAAAGCCACCCCGAAGGTGCCCAGAAAAAAGTCCACCACCGGATTGCCGGTAAGCCGGTAAAAACTAATCAAAATCAGGTCGAGAATTTCCCAGAAACCCATGAAAAAATCACCTCAGAACGAACGTTTCCATGCGCAACCCTGTGCAAAACAGGAATTAGGAATTGGGAAGGGGGGTCTGGCCCCCTTCCCTTGTGCCTTTTCGGGGGGAAATTGCTCAGGCCCACCTGCGGATCTGGAGCCTGAGCAATTGATCCCCGCCTCCCTAAGCTTACATGGGCACCCAGGATTGTCCGAAGAACCCTTTGCTGAAGTAGCCCAGCCCGACGTACAGCGCCAGGACG
>DAISHP010000283.1:0-3349 GCA_036822475.1 Bacillota bacterium | reverse complement strand
AAAAGGGGAGGAAAAAAGAAACAGGCGTTTTAAACATGATGCCAGGCATTACCGGGAAGGTGCCTGCCATCTGCCGGAGAATGCCGGTTACATCAGGTTACTGGTTGTAGCCCAGGCCCAGGAACCGATCATCGTCTCTCAAGCAAACTTTGGCGGCAATGAATACCATGGTATTTCCTTTATCAGCGGTTCGACCCTGTTAGGAGCCTTTGCTGCCAGGTATGTGCAAAACAATGATATGCGTGAAGATTATGACCTTTTCCTAAATATTTTTCGCCGGGGAAAAGTGTGCTTTACTCCATTGTATCCCGCCAAACAATATCAAACAGACTGGTTATTTCCGTGCCTTCCTGCTCCCTTTGATTTTCTCACTTGCAAAAATAAACCCTTTTACGCCACTAAACCACACCGGAATGAAAAGGGTGAAATATATTTACACAGTTATGCAAACAGGTCCTTCCAGGGAAGCTGCCAACAGTGCGATGACCAGGATGTTCCCATGGTGCAGGTGGCAGGATATATGCCGCTGCAGGAAGGCGATTATACCATTTATAATCCCCGTTTTGACTATGCACCTCATGTCGGTATGAAAGAAAAGGAACGCATGGCTGATAAAGGAAGGCTTTTTTCATACCAACCACTGTCCGCCGGGCAGTATTTCATCGGAGAAATTACGGCATCGGATAAAGACTGCCTGAACGGCCTTTTGCGGTTGTGCGAACAAAAGGGAGAAGGCTATGAGATTACATTACGCTTGGGGAAGGGTATAACCAGAGGGTATGGAAAAACACGCCTGTATTTAAAACCTGTGGCCGGTTCTTGGCTCAACCCGTTGCCGCTGGCAGAGAGGGTAAAGTCTGCCGGCGGCATCACCCTTACTTTTCTGACAGACAGCATTATCACTGATCCCTGGGGAAGAACCATTTCCCGGTTTACGCCTGAGATCCTGTCCCAGCTGCTTGGCCTTAAAGTCGGAAAAATTAACAATGTTTTCATAAAGACCGGAGAAATCCGCAGCTTTTCCGGGGTTACGGGATTACCGGGCTTTAGTGATCTGGCCATTAAAGCAGGTTCTGCCCTTGGCTTTGACTTGTCACCGGATACTTCCTTTGATGAATGCCAGAAAACTCTGGAGAGACTCGAAGCCGGCGGCTGGGGATACAGACGCCACGAAGGTTTCGGCAGAATTTCCTTTAACCACGCTGTTTACCTGATCCCGGAACTTACGGATAAATTAGATGTGGTTGAGGTTCCAGAGGATTGGCTCAAAGAAAGGACGGATGTAACAGCAATTTGGAAAGACGAAATACAACCCGATTTGTTGTGGGAGTATCATTATTCAACTCTACCGGTGTTTGATCCCAAATGGGGCGAAGAAGTCACCAAAAGGTATAGAGAAGTTGCAAGGTGGCTGTTTGCTCATGCCCATCTGGAAATTGATGACCTAGTAAACAAGCTGGAGTCCTTTGGCAGTGTAAACATTTTAAAGGAGTTTGATATACCTGACAGAAACAAAGACGATTTTCAAAGTTTTGGTAAATCAATGGCCCAAAAAGTTAATGATATTTACGCAGTAATGGAAGACAAGATCAAGAATTACTCTGATACCGGTTTTCAACTCAAAGGCGCCTTGTGGCCCCTTTGCCTGCAATGGCTGGGTGAAAAACTGGTGAGCATGGAGCAAAGGGGTGAAGAAAATGGATAGAATTTTATTGGCTGCAAACCTGACCCTGGCAACGCAGCTTCATGTCGGGAGCGGCGATGACAGCCCCCTTTGTGATGCCATGATATACCGGAGGCCGGATAGTGCCCTCATAATACCAGGTTCTTCCGTTGCCGGGGCCTTACGTGGCAGGGCGACACGCCTGTTTTCTTCCTTGCGCGGGGAGAAAAAGTGCCTGTCTTTATCAGGCATAACGGATAGGGAATGCGACTGCCCCACATGCGCAATGTTTGGCAATATTTACCCGGATGCTGGATCATCCAATAACAGGCTGTCTGCCAAAATACTGGTCCATGACATGGAGATCCAGTTGGCAGACGGTACTTCCATTCGGGATGGTGTCGGGATAAACAGAGTATCACGCACCTCCAACAGTGCAGCGGCCGCAAAGTATGACTATGAAACCGTGGCGCGGGGGGCACAGCTTGTGCTGAGAATGGAGGCAACCGGGCTTACGGACAAGGAGGAAGTGCTGCTGGCGGCTTTACTGGCAGAAATCGGCGAAGGGCGTATACGTTTTGGAGGGAAAAGTTCCCGCGGCCTCGGTCGTGTGTCTTTAGATAATGTTGCGGCCTGGCGTCTGCCCCAATGCACGCCGGCCCAGTGGACGCAATTTTACGCTCTGCTTACCTCGGATGACTGGTTTTTGCAAGGAGGGCAAGAAATAGCAAACTGGTTTTCCCGGCGGTTGGAGGAAGCCCGGCGACTATTTGCGGGGTCGGACGATACATTTTTAATTATCAGCGGAACACTTAGGTTTAAAGAAGGATTTCTGACGAAAGAAAGCTTTCTGACGGTGGAAAGTCCCTATGATTCATTCCCGCTACTGGTTACGGAAAGAGGGAAAAGGCGGACGTGCCTGCCTGGGAGCTCTTTGCGCGGTGTATTGCGCTTCCAGACCGAACGGATTGGCAGAACCCTGGCGGAATTAAATAATCTGGCAGGATGGTTGGTTGCCTGTGACCCACTGGCTGCAGGTGAAAGTGAGCCTGGCAGGTCCTGCAGCCGCCGACCGGATAAGAAAAACGGCAATGAATGCCTGGCCTGCAAGCTTTTCGGCAGCATGCACGCAGGCAGCCGCCTGAAAATATCTGATGCCTGGGAAATTGAGGCGGGCAAATTTTATCTTCAAGACTATCTGGCCGTTGACCGCTTTACCGGAGGGGGCAGCGAAGGGAAAAAATTTGATAGTGTATACACCTATCGACCTAGTTATTATATCGAGATTCTATTTGAAGAACCGGAAGCATGGGAACTTGGCTGGCTGCTGTTGACCCTGCGGGACTTAAATGAAGGGCTTGTATCTGTGGGCTCAGGGAGGGCAAAAGGGTTGGGCAAGGCGGCAATAAGTGAAGGAAAGGTAATGGTTAAAAGCAGTTTATTTTCCGAAGGAACAGAACGCTATTCCGGTGCTCTGACAGTCAGAGAATATAATTTTAAAAAATTTATGCAATCACCTGAAGCTCAGCGGCAGGTTGAAAAATTCCATACCAGGCTTTTGGAACTGGCAGGGGAGGGTGTAAAATGAAAACCCTGGTGTTATCAGTTTGTACAAAAGACCATATAGCCATTTTCGGTGGCAGGATAAAAACTGAAATATTACCTGATTTTTTGAAGATTACGCCC
>DAISHP010000282.1:0-3349 GCA_036822475.1 Bacillota bacterium | reverse complement strand
GGAAGCGAAGTTGTTTTAAAAAAGGCCCAAAGTTGGATCAGGCACAAAGGCACAAAGTAAAAGAGTCCGTTTGCCCGGTTCAGAACCCCTCAACGGCAGATTTAAACTTAGCTACGTCCCGCTGTCCTTGCCGGCGTTGACAAACCCCAGCAGCACCCGGTAAGGCCCCGGCGTCCCCGGCGGGACCAGGGCCACCCGGTCACACGGGTTAATCACGTCTTCCAGGTGGCGGGCCACCCCGTTAATAAAGATTGCTTCCACCTGGTGGGGATTGATTTTTAACTTTTCAACCAAACAGGCGGCCGGGGCTGGTTCCGGCCACTCGACCGGCAGGGGCTGGGGCCATCGCCGGTCGTCGAAAACTTTTTTCAAAAAAGAAAAGGCCCGGACTTCGATGGTTTTACCTGACAAGCGAAATCACCCTTCAATAATTTCTATCTTTTTTAAATTAAAGATGCGGGGTGTTGATGATGACGAAAGGAAAACGCGACGTTTATCTGGACGACCGGCCCTGGGAAGAGGCCCTGGACCAGTATCTGGCTTATCTGGATAAGATCGGGGCGCTCGCCCCCGGTCCGCCGGAGGTGCTGCCGGTGGAAAAGGCCGCCGGCCGGGTAACGGCGGCGCCGGTTTACGCCCGGATCTCCTCCCCGCACTACAACGCGGCAGCCATGGACGGCTACGCGGTGAATGCCGCCACCACTTTCGGCGCCTCGGAAACCAGTCCCAAACAGCTCAAACTGGGTGCGGAGGCTTTTCCAGTGGATACGGGCGACCCCCTGCCTGCCGATTGCGACGCGGTGATCATGGTGGAAGACGTGCATTTTGTTTCCCCGGAGGTCATCGAAATCACCGAACCGGCCTACCCCTGGCAGCACGTGCGGGGGATCGGGGAAGACATCGTGGCCACCGAAATGATCGTCCCCGCCAACCACCGCCTGCGCCCCATCGACATCGGCGGGCTGCTGGCGGGGGGGATCACGGAAGTATCCGTCCACCCCCGGCCCCGGGTGGCCATCCTGCCCACCGGCACGGAAGTGGTGGAGCCGCGTGCCGATTTAAAACCCGGCGAAATCATCGACTACAACAGCCGGGTGTTGGCCGGACTGGTGGAGGAATGGGGCGGGATCGGCTTACGCCGGGAAATCACCAGGGACGACCCGGAAACGCTGCAAAACACCCTGGCCGAAGCCCTTGCCGGTGCCGACGCCGCGCTGATCATCGCCGGCTCCTCCGCCGGCAGTGAAGATTTCACCGCCGAAGTCATCGGGCGGCTGGGGGAGGTGCTGGTCCACGGCGTGGCCACCAAACCCGGCAAACCGGTAATCCTTGGCGTTGGGAACGGCAAACCGGTAATCGGCGTTCCCGGTTACCCCGTCTCGGCATTTCTGTGCATGGATCTGTTCGTGAAACCGGTCATCTACCGCAAGCTCGGCTCCGTCCCGCCGGCGAGAGCGCGCACGGAAGCCATCGTTTCCCGCAAACTGGTCTCCACCCTGGGCGTCGAGGAATTCGTCCGGGTGAAACTGGGCCAGGTAGGCGAGAAAATCATCGCCACTCCCATTTCCCGGGGAGCGGGCATCATCACCTCTTTAATCCGGGCGGACGGCATCGTGCGGGTGCCGCGCCTTTCCGAAGGCTACGGGGCGGGGGAAACAGTTCCCGTGGAGCTTTTCCGCCCTCTGGAGGAAATCAGGGAAACCACCGTGATTATTGGCAGCCACGACATCGCTTTAGACGTGCTGGCCAACCACCTGCACCGCCTTTTTCCCGCCGCCAGCCTCTCCAGTGCCCACGTGGGCAGCCTGGGGGGCTTAACCGCCCTGAAAAGGGGCGAAGCTCACTGCGCCGGCACCCACCTGCTGGACGAAGAAACCGGCGATTACAACGTCTCTTACATCCGGCGGCTGCTGCCGGACCGGCGGGTTATCCTGCTCAACCTGGTTTACCGCGAACAGGGCCTGATCGTCGCTAAAGGCAATCCCAAGGGGATCAAAGGAATCGCCGACCTTGCCCGCCCCGGCGTCACCTTTGTTAACCGCCAGCGGGGCGCGGGAACGCGGGTTCTCCTGGATTACTACCTGAAGCGGCTGGGGATCGATCCCGGCCAGATCCAGGGGTACGGGCGGGAAGAGTACACGCACATGGCCGTGGCTGCGGCGGTGGCCGGCGGGGTCGACGCGGGTCTGGGCATTCGGGCCGCCGCCCAGGCGCTGGGGCTCGACTTCGTCCGCCTGGGCGAAGAGCGCTACGACCTGTGTATCTTGCGCGAATACTGGGACACTCCGTACATCCAGCGCCTTTTGGCCGTCATCGCCACCCCGGAATTCAAAAAAGAGGTGGAAAGCCTGGGCGGATACGACCTGCGGGACTGCGGCAAGATCATGTGGGAAAGCTAGCCGGGCGGAACCGGCAGGTCCTTCCCGGGAAAATAATTTAACCGCAAAGGCATACAAACGCAAAGACCTTTACAACGCACTAATCCAACTCCACATTAAAAAGTAACCAAATATCGGCGGATGACGCAATCAATGCCCTGGTCGTCAACCAGCGTCTGGTAAACGTCGAAACCCCGGCGCAGGAGTTCTGCGATTACCGCATACTCCTGCCGTTTCCCGAAAGACGCCGTATTCCAGTAACTGCGGGTCGCTATCTTAAAACCACCCCTTCAAGCCGAATACCTCGCAAGTTTCGCATTCGTTCCCTTCGCTAAGCCCCCAAGAAAGCTTACTAAATTCCCCAACTTTCGCCTGGCCCTGCCACGCGCAGGATTACACCAGCGCCGGCTATACTCAGCAGGTGTTTTCAGCTTTAAACCGGTGCGGATGAAGGTAAAGCCGTCTTCCGCGAGCAGCCTTTTTACCTTCCGGGCAACGCTGTCGTCGATTCCTGCATCCGCCAGAAGCGATTCTTTTCGGTCAGTCACAATCAGCCCCAGGTTTCACCGGGGCGTTGATGCAATACACGTCTTCTTTGATTTTATTCAGCTTCACTGTCTTTCCAACCTGCTTTTGGCGGAAAAACTTGCCGCCTTCTTGCCAAACCCCGGGCAATCACCGATTGCACCGCCGGGCGGCATCACCGCCCGGCGGGATTTTTGGTCAGGCACTGCTTGCCCGTATTGGCCCCCGTGTGTTCCTGAATGTCCGCCAGCGACGAGCAGCAGCCCCGCTTGACGTGGGCCAGGATCTCCGCGTCGGTCACCCCCGCGCAGTAACACACCGGCACCGGCCCGTCGTGCCGTTTGAACCATACCGGCACCCGGAGGTCTTTTTCTTCCAGGACAACGGCTTCATCGGAATAAGCCACCGGACACTCCGGCGTAACACAAAGGAAATATTCGCTTTCC
>DAISHP010000281.1:0-3351 GCA_036822475.1 Bacillota bacterium | reverse complement strand
TTAAAGCCACGCCGGCCAGTTGTTCGCTGTCGAGCCTGCTGACCAGGGTGAGGCGGGTTTCCTTTTCCCCGTTTCCTTTCCGTCCTGCCCGTTCTTCCTGTTTTTCCCGCTCCTCTTCCTCTTGACCTGCGCCGGGCAAAGGACGGAAGACGTCCGGATCAATGCCATTCGGAATAACCACGATGTTTTCTGCCGGCACCCGGAAGTGTTTAATTAAATGGTCTTTAATATCTTCGCTGACGGCAATGGTTTTTTCTCCCCATTGGGAGAGATATTTTAAGCCGAAGCGATAGTCGAAGTTAGAATGGGCGGTGGTGATGAAGCGAACGTTTTTCAGCCTGCCCGTAACGGCGGCTACAAAAGCCGGGATGCGGGCGTGCGCGTGAATGAGGTCTATTTTTTCCTCCCGGACGATTCTGCGCATGGCCCAGGCGGCCTGCCAGATGAAGGATATTTTGGGCTGATGCAAAGGAACCCGGTAGTGCTTTACGCCGTACCGGGCGATTTCTTCTTCAAAACAACCGCCGTTGGAGGCCATAATTACTTTGTAGCCCATTTCCGTCAGGTGGCGGGCCAGGACGACGGCATGAGTTTCGGCGCCGCCGATGTCTAACTTCATCAGGGCCAGCAAGATCGTGGCTGGACGCTTCATCGGGCAAAAAGCCTGCCTTAATTTAAAGATTAGGCCCAAAGGCAACAGGCACAAAGGCACAAAGGAAAATGTGCCTGCTTCAGAAAGAGATTAAGCCATAATTATCGGTTTAGTTTTCCGCCTGTACTTTGCGCCAGAGCACCGCCGCCATTTCCGCCCTGGTTACCGGCGCTTTGGGCCGGAGGGTGCCGTCCCCGTAGCCCCGGATCAGGCCGCCGGCCACCACCCGGGCCACCGCTTCCTGCGCCCAGGCGGGAATTTCTTTGGCGTCTTTAAAGTTTAACTTTTGTTTGGTGGGGGGCGGTTTAAGCACCCGGTCCAAAATGGCGCACAGCTCCGCCCTGGTAATGTAATTGTTGGGTTTAAAAGTGCCGTCGGGGTAGCCTTTGATGATGTTCTGGGCCACCGCGGCGGAAATCACGCCCTTCGCCCATTCGGGAAGCTGATCCTTGAAACGGGCTTCCCTGGGGGCGGGCGGCCAGGCAAGCAGGCGGGCCAGCAACGCGGTCATTTCCGCCCGCGTCACCGGTTGGGCCGGCCGGAAGGTGCCGTCTTCGAAGCCCTTGACGAGGCCGGCGGCGGCCAGGTCTTCGATTTGTTCAAAGGCCCAGCTCTGGGCGCTGTCTTTGAAGAGACATTCGATTTGCACCGGTATTTCCATCTGGCGGCCGTTAAAACTGGCCGTGATTATGCCCCGGCCCCTTTGCTGGCCGGTTTCGTAGACGCCGTTTTGCATGGTTCCGATCGTTGCTTCGCAGAGCACGTACCGGCTTTCCAGGGGGAACGTCCGGTTATCCTCAGTAACAATCTGGAAACTTAAGGGAATGGCCTGCCCCCTTTTGGCGACGATTTCGCCCGGAGTCACTTTTAAGGCCCGGATGCCGTCAGCCCTGATTACCTCTATTTTTTTGGTGTTCTCTACACCGTCCGCACTGACCGTGAGGGAAACTTCCTTTGGCCCGGACTCCGCAAAAGTAAGCACGTACTTATATATATTCTCCTTGTCTGCGCGAGTTCCTGCCGGGAAAACCCACTGGAGATTTTCCGGCCGCCAGGGGTGATAATGGGAGTCGTAACCTTTGACCGTATATTCGGCGTAAACGCCGGCGATTACTGTCTCCGGGCCGGTAATCAGCAGGCCTTTGGGTTCACCGGGCGGGGCCGTGTTGAAAATTCCGATGGCATCGGGAATTTTTCGCTCGCGGCCTTCCTTGGGTACATTGACCGGGGAAGGAGTGAAGTCGCCCAGGCGGCGCGCCACCAGGGTGGTGGAGCCGCCCCCGTCTAAGTTAAGGGCTTCTTCAACCCCCAGGCCGGCCAGGAACCGGGCCAGGTCTCTTTGTTCCATTCCGTTGCTGGCGGAACTTTTTTCTACCACAACAAAGTATAAAATCTTGCCCCCGTCGGCAAAACCCACGGCAGTACGGGCGGTTTTGCCTTTGAGTTCTTCCTGGAATTCGGCCACCTGTTTGTTTTTGACCAGGAAAGTGTTGCTGCCCGTAGCCAGTTTTATTTTTTGATAGTCGGGCACGGTTTTATAACCAACCCGCACCTGCTGGCCGGGGAGCAGGTTATCGCGGAGGAACCCGGCGGCCGCCCCGGCCCCCCAAAGAACGTAGCCGTTGGGGGGGATGTTGAACTGGGCGTCTTTGGCGCACACCACTTCCTTCACTGTATCATTTTCTACCAGCGCCACTACGGCATCGGGGTAGGCCGGATGGGCACCGCGGGGCCGGGGGCCCCAATAGCGATTGTAAAGCGTCAGGTGGTCGATATCCGAAGGAGTGCCGTCTTCCAGGTCGTAGGCTGGTTTATTCACTCCGAAAAGGGGATAGGTATTTCCGTTAGCGGCCTTCACTTCCCCGGAAAATTTAAAGAAGGCGAAGATGGGTTTTAAATTTTGATCAAGGGCGAAGACGGGCATGTCGCTGCGCATGACAGGACTGGAAATTAACTCCCCGTCCCGGATGACGGCGCCGATCGGTTTTCCGGTGTTCATCATGAAAAAGCCCCCGTTGACCGCCGCCACCGCATTTTTCTGCCCGGCAATCATCTGGCTGACCGTTGCCCTTTCCGCCAGCGTGCCGTCGGCGCCGACCAGGCTTTTGATTTCCAGGTAGGGGTTGTTTAGATCCAGCTTTAAAACAAAAATTTTTATTAATTGTTCCCCGGCGTGAGGAGTTTCAGTTTGGGCCGGCGCCTGGTCCCGGTCATGACTTATCCGGTTAGTTAACAGATAAGTATAAAGGGTTGCCCCTTCGCCGATAACTTCTTCCGTTTGGCTTTTGATGGCCAGGCTGGTCCCCGGGAGAACGACGGCCGGTGCCGGCCCGCTGCCCTGATCCGCTGCCAGTGCCACGGCCGGCAGTGCCAGGTAAAATAGAAAAAGAAGAGCAAGCACAACAGTGATTTTCCGTTTCAAAGTTGCAGTCCCCTTTCCCTGTTTTGGATTTATTTTCTTCTACTTTTATAGACGCTTCCCGGAAGAAAAAAGTTCCCTTTGGAAAAAGGGTCACTTGACTTAAACCAGGCGGCAGTATATCATAGTTATTAGGAGGAAATAGGCAAAAGAAACGGAGTCTTCAAATTACGCGTGCGCAGCGATAAAAGCGGATGGCCGGCCGGAAGAGGGGCCGGGCAACATGCGCCCGTAGCTCAGGAGGATAGAGCAGCGGTTTCCTAAACCGCGTGCCGGGGGT
>DAISHP010000280.1:0-3360 GCA_036822475.1 Bacillota bacterium | reverse complement strand
CTGATTAATTGCAATTTAAAACTGGTTTTTAACCTGGTTAAACGTTTTCAAAACCGGGGTTACGAGCTGGAGGATTTATTCCAGGTAGGATGCATTGGCTTAATGAAGGCCATTGATAAATTTGACTTGAATTACGAGGTGAAATTTTCAACTTACGCGGTACCCATGATCGTGGGTGAGATCCGGCGTTTTTTGCGCGACGACAACCCGGTGAAGGTCAGCCGGTCGGTTAAAGAAGCGGCCTACCGGGTGCAGAAAATCAGGGAACGGCTTTGCAAGTGCCTGGGGCGCGAGCCCTCCATCGGCGAGGTGGCCGGGGAACTGGGGATGTCCCGGGAAGAAGTGGTGACCGCCCTGGAAGCGGCCCAATCGCCCGCCTCCATTTACGAAACACTGCATCAGGATGACGGCGACCCGATTTATTTGCTCGATCAATTGCAAAGCGAGGCAAACGGAGAAATGCCCCTGCTCGATCGCCTGGCCGTGAGGGAGTTGCTGCTCAATCTGCCGGAACGGGACCAAAAGATTTTGATCTGGCGCTTTTTTGAGGACCTTACCCAGGTGGAGGTGGCGCGCCGTCTCGGGCTTTCCCAGGTGCAAGTATCACGCCTGGAGCGCCAGGCGTTGAAAAAATTAAAAGATTTGCTGGAACCAAAGGGAACCGCATAAAATTTAACCTATGGCGCATAATATGAAAGTCAATATTTTTGGAGATAGCAAAGGGGGAATGAGGAAATGCACATTAAAGTCATGGAGCTGGTGGGAACTTCGCCGAACGGCTGGAAGAGCGCCGTGCAGGCCGCCGTAGACGAAGCTTCCCGGACCGCCGGCGAAATAGTGGGCGTGGAAGTGGTTAATTTTACCGCCAGCGTGGAAAACGGGCAGGTAACCGAATACCGGGCAAATGTGAAGATAGCCCACAAGTAAAGAAAAGAGGGGTCCGGCCAGGGCCAGAGGCAGTTTTTGCGGCAGAGGCAGGCATTGCCTCTGCTTTGATTTTTAAAGGCACAAAGGCACAAAGGGACAGAGAAAAAGGGACAGAGGCACTAAGGCACAGAGGCACTAAGGCACAAAGAGATATGGAGACGAACGGGGAATTTTTCTTTGTGCCTTTGCGCCTGGGAAACGTTGTGCCTGACATTTTCTCACGAGTGCCCATGAGGACTGCCGTCCTTCCCATAAAGTATGAAAATAGTTTTGCACAACAAGAGTATCTATCCCCTAATCCCTATCCCCTATTTTTTGCGCCTTTCTACCTGTATGCCTTTACCTGCATGCGCATAAATTAAAATCGAAAGGGGCATGATAAGTTTCCGGGAGGGATTCTGGTGACCCAAAATATTGATTCTTTGCCGGCGGAGATGCAAAAAAAGCAGTATGATCAGATGGTGAAGGAAGTAAAGCCGCGCCCGCCGGTAATCCGCAACGTTTTTTGGGCATTCGTGGTCGGCGGCTTAATTTCCGTAATCGGGCAAATCTTTTTTAATATTTTTCAAAACTGGGGGTTGGGCCGGCTGGAGGCGGGGGCGGCCATGTCTTGCACGCTGATTTTTTTAGCCGCCTTGTTTACCGGCCTGGGCCTGTATGATGAGCTTGCGAAAGTCGGCGGGGCAGGCACGATCGTACCGATTACCGGCTTTGCCAATTCCATGGTGGCTCCGGCCATGGAATACCGCGCCGAGGGCCTGGTCCTGGGGGTGGGGGCAAGACTTTTTACCGTGGCCGGCCCGGTGCTGGTTTTCGGCATCGTCACCGCCTGGATCATCGGGCTCTTGTATTATTTTTTCCGTTAAGGGAGGGACCGGAATTGGCGGCACCGAAAAAGAACGGTCAGCAGACCGTTTGGTTTCAAAACCCACCCATAATTTTGGCTACGGCCACCATCGTCGGGCCGAAAGAGGGCCAGGGGCCGCTGGCGCAAACGTTTGACAAGGTGGTCGGCGATAATTACTACGGCGAGCAGACCTGGGAAAAGGCCGAGCGGCGCATGTTGATGGAAGCCATGCAGACGGCTATCCAAAGGGCCGGTTTAACCCCGCAAAGTTTTGACTGCATGCTGGCCGGCGATCTTTTGAACCAGATCATCAGCGCCAATTTCGTCGCCCGCGACCTGGGGATCCCGTTTCTGGGGCTGTACGGCGCCTGTTCGACCATGTATGAGAGTATGGCGCTGGGTGCCATGCTGATCGACGGGGGGTTTGCCGACTACGTGCTGGTTGGTTCGTCCAGCCATTACGCCACCGCCGAACGGCAGTACCGTTACCCTACGGAGCAGGGGGTGCAGCGTCCGCTCCACAATACCTGGACGGTCACCGGAGCGGCGGCCATGGTGCTGGCCCGCCAGGGGCAGGGTCCCCGGGTTACCCACGCGACGATCGGAAAAGTACTTGACCTCGGGCAGGGAGATCCGATGGATATGCCAGCGGCGATGGCCCCGGCGGCGGCGGACACCATTGCCCGGCACCTGCTGGACACGGGCCGGCACCCCGATTACTACGACCTTTATGTTACTGGCGACCTGGGCGTCTACGGGCGCGAACTGGCGGTGAAATTGCTGCAGCAAAAAGGCTACGATATCGCCAATCGCTATACGGACTGCGGAGCAATTATTTTTTCTCCCGAGCAGGACACCCACGCCGGAGGGAGCGGTTGCGCCTGCGTGGCGGTGGTTACCTGCGGCCATCTGATCCAGGAAATGAAGGCGGGACGCCTCAAACGTTTCTTCGGGGTGGCGACCGGGGCGCTTTTAAGCCCCACCACGACGCAGCAGGGGGAAACCATTCCGGCCATTGCCCACGGTGTGGTGATTGAAGCGTGAAGAATAACCATTCCTGTTGTAAATAGAAGTTAAATTTCCGGCACCAGTATGCCGTTCGCGAAAATGGAGGGCTGGTTGATGATTTTTCTAAAGGCTTTTTTGGTGGGCGGTTTGTTGTGCGTAGTCGCCCAGCTCCTCATGGACCTGACCAGTTATAAGGTTACCCCGGCCCACATTCTGGTAGGATTTGTAACCGGCGGGGCGATTTTAAGCGCCCTGGGCGTGTACGGGCCGCTGGTCGACTGGGCCGGGGCGGGAGCGACGGTTCCTTTGACCGGCTTTGGCCATTTGCTGGCCCAGGGGACAATCGCCGGCGTTCAGGAAAAAGGTCTTCTGGGCGTCTTCAGCGGCGGCGTGGTGGCCACGGCGGCCGGGATAACGGCTGCGGTGGTCTTCGGCTACCTGGTTTCCCTTGCCTTCCGCCCAAAAGGATAAAACGGATTCAAAAGCCGGTCCCCCCCGATTCTTCCCTTGATTTAGTTATTTGGGTAGCTGTAAAATAATTGTGGGTGGTCACCAGTAATCTCCAGGGAGAAAAAGAA
>DAISHP010000279.1:0-3366 GCA_036822475.1 Bacillota bacterium | reverse complement strand
AGGGCGCACGGTAGCGCACCAGTTCCGGTAAATCCGCCGGGCATGGTTGGTCCAGGCCTCGTTTACCTCGCTCATGGGCTTGTACTCCCGGTAAGTTTCCGGTTTTTCCGGATCCGGGGTCTGGACAAAGGAAAGGTGCAAATCGCCAAGGGCGTAGATTTTCATGAAAACATCCCTTCAAGGTGGTGAACGCCGAAGATGAACGAATACAAGCTGGTCATCGTTGTGGAAACCAAAGAACACGCCTACATCCGGATGTTTGTGAACAACGTCCTGGTTAATCCGGAAGGATTGATTCGGCTGAAACACAAAGAGCTTGACCAGTTATTTAAAGACCTTTTCCGGGGTTCCAGAGGAAAATGCATTAAATGCCATTGTCTTTATTCCCGGTGACCGATCCTGATTTCGACGGAACCGGGAATAAATCCTCCCCTTAAAGACAGACACCCTATTTTGAAAATAAAACATATCCGGCGTATTATTACCATATATATCATGGGGAGATGAAAAATTCCAGTTAAGGGCAGGCGAAAAACCAGCATGTTCACTCTGGTTATCCTGCTTTTCGGCGTAGTGGTCCTGGCCGTGCTGAAAAACAAAATCTCCCCGCCCCACCCGTCCGCACGCCTGAAAATTACCCAGATCATTTTTTCCCTCGGCGCCCTTACGCTTGTGCTGGGGATGATCACCCAGCCGAAAATTGTTTACCAGGGGGCCCTCACCGGCCTGAACCTGTGGTGGAATATCGTTTTTCCCTCGCTCCTCCCCTTTTTTATCGTTTCCGAAATCCTGCTCAGCCTGGGCATCGTCCACTTTATGGGCGTCCTGCTGGAGCCGGTCATGCGCCCGCTTTTTAACGTCCCGGGAACGGGCTCCTTTGTGCTGGCCGTCGGGTACACCGGCGGCTATCCCATCGGCGCCATGATTACGGCCAAACTGCGTTCCCAAAGGCTCTGCACGCGCCTGGAAGCAGAAAGGCTGATGGCCTTCACCAATAACTCCAGCCCGCTTTTCATGCTGGTTGCCGTCTCGGTCGGGATGTTCAACAACCCGCAACTGGGGCCGGTCATTGCCATTGCCCATTACGCAGCCAACCTCACGCTGGGCTTTCTTTTGCGCTTTTACGGCCGGGGCGACCCCGAAATCGTCAATCTTCCCCCAACCCGCGAAAGCACATTAAAAAGGGCCTTTGCGGAAATGTTCGCCGTCTATCAAAAAGACCGGCGCTCCCTGGGGAAAATTTTAAGCGACGCCGTCCGCAGCGCCGTCCAAAACCTTTTCAACATCGGCGGCTTCATTATTTTATTTGCCGTCCTCATTCAACTCTTAACCGCCGCCGGATTTATCCAGTTCCTGGCCCAAAAATTAAGCTTTGTGCTCACTCCTTTCGGTTTTTCCGACGCCATTCTGCCCGCCCTGGCCAGCGGGCTGATTGAAATGACGATCGGGACGAAACTGGCCAGCGAAGCGGCCGCCCCCCTGCAGCAGCAGGTGTTGACGGCGAGCATGATCCTGGCCTGGAGCGGGTTGTCCATCCACGCCCAGGCGGCCAGCATGATCGCGGAAACCGATATCCGGATGCTGCCTTTTATTTTGACGCGGATCGCTCACGCCGTCCTGGCGGCAATCTATACCTACGTTTTATTTAACCTTCTTTCCCCCGTCGCCCGCACCCTGGCCGCGCCGGAGCTAAACGGGCTATTGCCAGCCTTTTCCCTCTGGCCCGGCCTCCCCCTGTCCCTGATCATTTTTAGCTTGACTACCTTTATCCTGCTCCTGGTGGCCGTTATTTTCCATCTCAGCGCCAGTTTTCGGCTGATCTTTTTCCGGATTCGCTAAAAGGGCAAACGAACGGCAGGCAAGGATCTGCTTTTTCAGAGAAAACACGGCTTACCAGAAATGTCCTGTAATATTTAAGGCCGGTTTGAGCCAATAATAAACATTGAAATCTAAATTAATCAATCAGGAGGTGCTGGCCAACAATGATTCAGGCGTGGAATGACTTTCCAAAGGGGGTTGAGGTTAGACCCGCAGGTTTTGACGAGGTAAATATTTGTTATAACGGCCTGCTGGCCAAATCGGGAGCCGATCAGGTATACCTGCATTACGGTTTCGGCGACCCCAAAGGTTGGAGCAGCGTGAACACCATCAGGATGGACCGCAGCCCCCGGGGCTGGGAAAAAACCCTGCGCATGCAAAGCAACCTGATGAACTTCTGCTTCAAAGATTCCGCCAACAACTGGGACAATAACAGCGGCTACAACTGGACGGTCCGGGCTTAACCCCCGGGCCGCTCCATTTAGCCCGTTTTTCTTTCGGCCAGGGCACCGGACCACTTACCGCAGCGGTCCCCCCAGCGGGCAATAACGCGCCCTTCTTCCCTGATTTCCACAACCTCGCACGTATTCGGGCACCCGTCGCAGGTGAAGCCGCCCGAGGCAAAATCCACCCGGGCCGTCTGAAACCCCTTAAAACCGGACGGCAGGCCACGGGCCGTTTTTTCCCGGGCCAGCAGAGCGGCCCCCACCGCCCCCATGACGTTGTAGTAAGGCGGAATTTGAACTTCCAGGCCAAGCGCCCTTTCAAAAGCGTGCTTCATGCCGGCGTTGGCCGCCACCCCGCCCTGAAAGACGACGGGTGGTAAAATTTCCTTGCCCTTCCCAACGTTATTCAGGTAATTACGCACCAGGGCCTCGCACAACCCGGCCAGAATATCCGGCAGAGCGTAACCCATCTGCTGCTTGTGAATCATGTCCGATTCGGCAAATACCGCACAGCGCCCGGCAATGCGCACCGGCGACCGGGACCTTAAGGCTATTTCGCCGAATTTTTCAATAGGGATGCCCAGCCGGGCCGCCTGCTGGTCCAAAAAGGAGCCCGTACCGGCGGCACAGACGGTATTCATGGCAAAGTCGGCGACCAGGGAATTGCGCAAAATAATCAGTTTCGAGTCCTGACCGCCGATTTCGAAAATGGTCTGCACCCCCGGGACCAGGGTGGAAGTGGCCACGGCATGGGAGGTAATTTCGTTTTTCACGACATCGGCGCCGGTGATCACGCCGGCCAGGTGGCGGCCGCTGCCGGTCGCCCCCACTCCCCGGACGGCTACTTTCGGCGGAAGGCTTTCCGCCAGTTGCCGTAAACCGGCCTGGATGGTGGCAATGGGGCGCCCCTGAGTCCGCAAATAAAGCGTCTCCCTGATCCTGCCCGTCTCGTCCAGAAAAACCAGATTGGTGCTTACCGAACCCGCGTCGATGCCCAGGTAACCCTTGACCAAAAAGATCCTCCTTCCCCAAGAAAGATTCCGGTCCAAAGTTCACAGGCCCAAGGCACAAAGTCTTTCGGGAAGGAACAAAGTTCTCCGGC
>DAISHP010000278.1:0-3375 GCA_036822475.1 Bacillota bacterium | reverse complement strand
CTTCCGGAAAAGAAACATGTTTTAAAAATTTTTAAAGCGCACCTGCCCGGCGGCCAGGCTTCATGGCGGGAGCTTTTGGCCGGTACAGCCGGTGTATGCGCAGCAGAAAAATAAAGGCACAAAGGCAAATGGACCGGGAGAATTTACTTTGTGCCTTTGTGCCTGGAAGGCTTTGTGCCTGATCTTTCTTGGCTTTCGGGGAAAAGGATGTTTTTAAACAGCAGCAGTTCGTCGTAGATTCCCCGGGTGATTAAAAACCTTTCCTTGACTGTTTCTTTCCCTCTTTTTCCCATTTCCCGGGCCGCCGCCGGGTGCTCCAGAAGGTAGGTGATCCGCTCCGCCATTTCGGCCACGCCGTCCTGCCCGGGGGTGATTAAAAAGCCGTTGTAGCCGTCGACGATCTGGGCGGGGATGCCGCCCGTATTGCCGCCGATCACGGGCTTTTCCTTCCACATCCCCTCGCTCACCGTCAGCCCGAAGCCTTCCTTGATGGAGGGCTGCAGGATGATCGCGGAAGCCCGCTGGAAAGCGTTGATTTCCAGGTGGCTGTCCGGCGGCAGGTTCAGCAGGTGAACATCCGGGATTTTGCGTGCCTTTGCGCCCAGCTGCTCGAAAATAATCAGGTTTTCCGGGTCGTCGCAGGCGGTGCCGCCGATTAAAAGCAGCTGGCAGGGGATATTTTTGCGCACTCTTTTGAAGGCCTCCAGGGCCAGGTTGTGCCCTTTAAAGGGATCAAAGCGCGAAACCAGCGTAATCAAGGGTTTTTTATCCAGATTGGGGATGCCGTATTTATCCAGGACGGCCCGGATCTCGCTTTCCGTCAGGTCCCTGTTTTTCTCCGACAGGGGATCAATATACGGAAGGATCAGGGCGGTGGTAATTCTCCACGCCGGCAAAAATTTGGGTGAGGAGAAAATGGCCGCATCGTACAACTCAATCAGGGAGCGCAAGAATTCGGTGATTACCAGGTCCCTGGGGGAAAGCTGGATGTGACACCGCCAGAGCCATTTTTGCCTTTTCCGCACGGCGGGATCTAAAAAGGCAATCAACCCGGCCGGCTGCGGGTCGTGAATCAGGACGAGGTCGGCATTCTGGTTGATTAGCTTAAAATTGTCTTTATTTGTATCCCAGTAGATTTTTGTTCCGATCAGGTCCGGGACGCCTATTTTTCCCTGCAAAAAGTTGTGGATTGTCTTTGTATAGGTAAAGAATTCCATCGAACCGGTGATGACTTCCCAGCTCACGTTCAGGCCGAGAACGTTTTCCAGCGGCAGCACGGAGTGGAGCATTTCCGCCACCCCGCCGCCCAGGCGGGCGGAGTTGACCTGCTGGACCTTGATCCCTTTGAGCTCTTCGCCCAGCTTCACCAGCTCGGCGATCTTTTCTTCGCCCACAATTTTGGCATAATCGGCAAGATTTTTGGACTGTGCTTCCCCGGGTTGAACCAGGCATTGATCAGCGGGCCATTCGGCATATTGTGTTTTCAAACGTTGGCTACCTCCTAAAATAGTCATCGGTCGTCAGATGTCGGAATGAAGTTATCTGGAAAATGCCCCCTGGCGAAAGTCACCGGGCCATCTTTAAATTGGGCGACGGACAAACCTTCGGCCTATTGATAGGGCACCAAACTGATGATATAATACCACCAGCCATTGAGGGTGTAAAGAGGTGAAAACATGGGCAGAAAGAAATTCCTGGGTTTTACAATTGGGGGAAGCCTTGGCTATGGGTTACCTTTCTTAGTTCTGAAAAAAGATCCGTTGATGGCTTTCCTGGCGGTAGGCGGGTGGTTAATTTCCTGCGTGGTGATCTGGTTTTTAGTTGAACGGGAAAGGGTTTCCCGAAGCCGTTCTAAATAAAATAAGTTAAGGTGCCAGGCACTTAACTTATTCAGGGGTGAAAAAACCTGCCCACAGGGGCGGAACATAGGAACATAAGTAAAGGGGTTGTTTTTTAATGAAAAAAGTGGTGCTGGCGTATTCCGGCGGCCTGGACACGTCGATTATCATTCCCTGGCTGAAGGAGAATTACGGGTACGAGGTAATCGCCATGGTGGCTGATCTCGGACAGGGGGAAGAACTGGCCCCCCTTGAAGAGAAAGCCGTCAAAAGCGGGGCCAGCAAAATCTTCATTATCGACGCCAAAAGGGAATTCGTTGAGGAATACGCCTTCCGCGTCCTGCGCGCGGGCGCCGTTTACGAAGGGAAATATTTGCTGGGTACTTCCATGGCCCGCCCGCTGATTGCCCGGCACCTGGTGGCCGTGGCGGAAAAGGAGGGCGCTGAAGCGGTCGCCCACGGGGCCACGGGCAAGGGCAACGACCAGGTGCGCTTTGAGCTTTCGGTGAAGGCGCTCAACCCGGAGCTGAAGATTATTGCCCCCTGGCGCGAATGGACCATCCGCTCCCGGGAAGACGCCATCGATTACGCCGCCGCCCGGGGGATTCCCGTGCCGGTAACCAAAGAGCGGCCCTACAGCCTGGACCGCAACCTCTGGCATTTAAGCCACGAGGGCGGCCCCCTGGAGGATCCCGCCGCGGAACCGCCCGATGATGTACTGATGCTCACCGCTTCCCCGGAAAAGGCGCCGGACCGGCCGGCTTACGTGGAGATTTACTTTGAACAGGGCATTCCGAAAAAGGTGGACGGCGAAGAGCTGGACCCCGTCGCCCTGCTGGAAAGGTTAAACGCCCTCGGCGGGGCCAACGGCGTGGGCGTGGCCGACATTGTGGAAAACCGCCTGGTGGGGATGAAGTCGCGCGGCGTTTACGAAACCCCGGGAGGAACGATCCTTTCCCTGGCTCACCGGGAACTGGAAAGCCTGTGCCTGGACCGGATTACCATGCACTTTAAAGAGATTGCGGCTGCCCGCTACGCCGAACTGGTCTACGACGGCCTTTGGTACACGCCTTTGCGGGAGGCCCTGGACGCCTTTGTCGACGTCACCCAGCGGACGGTGACGGGCACGGTGCGGATGAAACTGTACAAAGGCAATTGTACACCGGCGGGGGTCACCTCCCCCTATTCCCTGTACAACCCGGAACTGGCCACCTTCAGCCGCGACGAGATTTACAACCAGGCCGACGCCACCGGCTTCATCAACCTGTTCGGACTGCCGCTGAAAGTCCGCGCCCTGATGGAAAAAGCGCAAAGGAGTGGCTCATGCTAAAGATTCTTACCGTCTTCGGTACCCGTCCGGAGGCCATCAAAATGGCCCCCCTGGTCAAAGAGCTGAAGCGCTGCTCCCGGTACATCAACTGTGTGGTGGCCGTGACCGCCCAGCACCGGGAAATGCTGGACCAGGTCTTAAGGCTGTTCGAGATCCATCCCGATTACGATTTAAATATCATGCGCCCCGAGCAGAGCCTCTTTGAAA
>DAISHP010000277.1:0-3437 GCA_036822475.1 Bacillota bacterium | reverse complement strand
ACTGTTCCTGGAAAACCCCCGGCGCCCGGTCCCCGCCGGCCGCTCCGGTGCGGGCTGCGGATGCCTGCCCCGCCCCGCTTCCGGTGCGGGGTGCACCGCCGGTTCCCCGCCCCGGACCGTTTCCGGATGATTCTTCCTCTTCCGGCCTGTTCTCACCGCCCGGCCTTTCTTCCCCGCTCAACCGTCTGATGTTTTCTTCAATTTCCTTTGTGATGGGCGGCAGTGCCGGTCCGGCGTACTCCGGGATGAATTTGATGCCGTTATATTCCGGGGGGTTGTGGCTGGCGGTCAGCATCACCGCCCCGGCGGCGCCGGCCTCCTTGATGGCAAAGGCCACCACGGGCGTGGGTGCGCTTTTTTCCGTCAGGCAGACGGGGATGCCTTCTGCATCCAACACGTCGGCCACCGTTTGGGCAAACTGCTCGGATAGAAAGCGGTTGTCGTAGCCGACGATCACCCCGCGGGCGGCCAGGCCGCGGGCTTTGACGTAGGCGGCCACCGCCCGGGCCACCAGTTCCACGTTGGCAAAAGTAAAATCGCGGGCGATAATCCCCCGCCATCCGTCGGTGCCAAAGGTGATTTGGGACATGAGAAACAACCCCTCAAAATAAATTTAACCACATAGAGAGTACAAAGAGCAAAGAGAGGCACAAAGGAAAAACATGCCTGCCTTCGGGCCTCATTTCCATTATTAATGGCGGGAACGAAGTTCTCCTGAGGGGCTCTTCCCGAAAAATAAGTTAATAACCGGTGCCTGGCACCTGATTATTAACTTATTGGCTTCATTTTTAGGCGGCAGATCCGACTTACCCTTACTACCGGCGGCTGACGGCCGTTCACTGCGGCATTTTGCCCGGCAGCTGATCGGTGATGTCGGTGACGTGCCCCAGGGCGTCCTGCCTTTTGTCCACGTACAGGTTGCCGTTGGTGTCCAGGCTGGCGTAGGCCACTTCCTTCACCGACTTGATTCCCTGCTTTTCCAGTTCCCGGTACAGCCATTCCTCCGTCAGGTTGTTCTGCTTTAAATTCTGCTGGATCACCACGCCGTCCACTACGAGTTCCGACGGCACCCCCTCGTATTTGGTAGGTAGTTGCAGGTCCTGCGGGGTGAGGGGACGCTTTTGGGTCTTCAAAAGCACGCTCAAAGCGCCATTGGGCTCGGCGATGGCGTATTCCACGTCGGCAATGTTAAAAACGTTTTTTTCGCGCAACTGCATCATCAAGTCGTCCAGATGGTAAAGCAGCTTTTTCATGTTGTCTTCTAAGATTTTGCCGTTGTGGATGAGGATGGTCGGCTCACCCTCGATCAGCTTCCGGGCGGGCCGGGACTTCATCGCCAGGTATTCCGCCCCTACCGTCAAAAGCCCGAACAGGGCCAGCCCAAAAGCATAATACCGGACGCTTTCCCTCAGGTCCGTCACCATCGCCGCGGCAATCGACCCGATGACGATGGCGTTGATAAAGTCGCTGACCGTCAGCTGCCCCACCTGCGTTTTCCCGACGATGCGCGTGATGATCAAGACCATTAAAAAGGCGCCCAAACCGCGCAGTAAAATTTCCAGAAACGGATTCACTGCCAACCACCCCCGGCAACACCAATAATGTCAACTTTAGTTTGCCGGTAGGCCGTTAAATTATGCATTTTATCCCGGTAATGCGGTCATCTCTCTGTGCCTTTGCCCCCCTGTGCCCCGTCCTTTTATACCTCTGTGCCTTTGTGCCTCACGTTAACCCATTTCCCCCACCAGTTCCTTTAAATAGGCCTCGAACTCCGGACCCAGATCGGGGCGGTCCAGGGCGAACTCCACCGTGGCCTTTAAATACCCCAGCTTATCCCCCACGTCGTAGCGGCGGCCCTTGAAAACCAGGCCGTATACCGGCTCCTCCCGGCACAGCACGCGCAGGGCGTCGGTCAGCTGGATTTCCCCCCCAGCGCCCGGTGGCGTGGCGGCCAAAATGGGGAAAATGCGCGGGCTGATGACGTACCGGCCGATCACCGCCAGCCGCGAAGGCGCCTCCTCCGGCCGGGGTTTTTCCACCATGTCCCGCACCCGGTAAATACCGTCGCGCAGGGGTTCTGCGTCCAGGATCCCGTATTTGCACACGTCCTCCGGCGGCACTTCCGTTACCGCCAGGATGGTGCCCGGCATTTCGGCGTATAAATCGATGAGCTGCTGCAGGCACGGCCTTTTGCTGCGCACAATGTCGTCCCCCAAAAGGACGGCAAAGGGTTCGTTGCCCACGAACTGATGCGCGCACAACACGGCGTGGCCCAGGCCCAGCGGCTCCTTCTGGCGGAGATAATGCAGCCGGGCCAGGCTGCCGATTTCCCGCACCAGGGCCAGCAAATCCGACTTTCCTTTATCGGCCAGAAAATCCTCCAGGTAAGGGGACTTGTCGAAGTGATCTTCGATGGCGTGCTTTCCGCGGCCGGTGATCATTAAAATGTCCTCGACCCCCGAATCCAGGGCTTCCTGCACGATATACTGGATGGCCGGCGTATCAATGATGGGGATCATTTCCTTGGGCTGCGCTTTGGTGGCGGGCAAAAAACGCACCCCCATCCCGGCGGCGGGAATCACCGCTTTGCTTACCTGCACTTCCGCACCCCCTAAAATACAGGAATTGTGATCTGGAATCGATTAGTTAAATTTTAGCACAACAGATATATTCTGGCCAGAGTGATCCCGAAAATAATCTGCACAAGAAAATACACTTTTCGCCGGTGAAAAATGCACGGATGAAAAGACGGCCGGAGATGGCCGGACGCCGGGGATGACCGGTCGGGGGTTTAGCTTGCTGCAGGCGCGGCAGCGGCTTACGCGGCAGCCGCCTGTACGGCGCGTTTGCGCTGCAGAGCAATTTTGCGGCTAACGGCTTCCGGTGGGTTCTAATCACAGCTGCGATGTGCGCGTTGCGGCCGGTGCGGCTTACGCGCCTGGTGCGCCCGGCTGAACGCCTCGATTCTGTTCAGGCCAACGATCGCCGCCGTCGCCAAAAGCAGCAGCAAAATCATGGCGTAATCGGGACCGATTAAATTGATGGCGATGGCACTCACCCCCAACACCGTGCTGATGCCGTAAACAACCAGCACGGCCTGCCGGTGGCTGAAGCCCATCGTGAGCAGCAGGTGGTGCAGGTGCCCGCGGTCCGGCTGAAAAATGGGCTGGCGCCGGTGGCAGCGGCGCAAAATGGCAAAGGCGGTGTCCGTAAGCGGGATGCCCAGGATCACCAGGGGGACGAAGACGGAAACGGCGGTCACGCTTTTGGTCAGGCCCAGGACGGAAACGGCGGCCAGCAGAAAGCCCAGCAGCAGGGCGCCGGAATCGCCCAGGAAGATGCGCGCCGGGTAAAAATTATACCGCAGAAAGGCCAGCAGAATCGCTGCCAGCAGCAGGGCCAGCCAGATGATTTCCTGCTGGCCGGCCGCGCCGAAA
>DAISHP010000276.1:0-3441 GCA_036822475.1 Bacillota bacterium | reverse complement strand
GCCTGACCAACTGCGGATACCCCTATCTTGTGGTGGAAGACGGCGACTTTAACAGGCGGGGGGAGCTTTACCTGCGCCACTGCTTCGAAGGAAGCGAGCTGGACGTTTATTACCTGGAAAAAACCCTGCCGTACGTTCACCGGCTGTGGGGCCGGACGGTGCACCTGGAGACCGTCCTGGACGGCAAAAAAGTGCTTTTCACCTTTAACGGTGAAAAGGTTGGGAAGAAATTCCTGTAGCAGGCGCCGCATTTAAACCCGTCCCGGCGAGCAATAATAAAGGGGAGGCGAGAGAAAAAGCGGTGAAAGACGTGCCGGCGACCCGGGGAAGACCGGGTTCGGGACCGGGAGGCAAGGAACTGTGCCGATTTGGGACACTCTGGTGAAAATGCTGGTGTTTCAACCTCCGCAGCAGGAGCCGTTTGAGCTGCTGGGGCCGGAGGCGCGGGGGCAGGAAGGCGCGCCCCAAAACCAAAGCCACGGTCAGAATGAAGGTGCCGGTTCGAAAAGTGAACAAAAATTTCGCCGGCCCCGGCGGGCGCTGCCGGTTTCGGCCTGGTACCGCTGCGGCGGTCGGGGCGGACGGAAATGTTCCGGGAACGGCGCAAGAAAAGCGAATCAAGATGATCAAAAGAGCCGGAAGGGGCCGGGGGAGAAGGCCGGTTCTCCAGATCAACAGGAAGATCAGCAGGCCCAGGGAAAGGACAACCAGGATCAGGGAAAAGACGCGGCGCAGTCCCGGTGCGCCAGCATCGATACCGGCGATCTGGGGAAAGTGTCGGCCAACCTGAAAAAAAACTTAAAATGTCTGAAGGAAACTTTTCACGTGCCGGTCAACCGGGACGTGATTTTCCGCGAGTTTACCATCGGCACGGCCCGTCCGGTGGCCGCCGCCGCCATCTATATCGACGGAATGACGGACCGGGTTTTACAGAACCTTTCCATCCTGGAGCCGCTCATGCTGCTGGCAGGGTTAAGTCCGGACGAGGGGGAAACCCTTCTGGACACAGTGATCAAGCACCTGCTGCCGGGTAACCAGGTGGACGCCACCGCCGAACTGCGGGACGTGGTGGACGGTGTCCTGATGGGTTCCACCGCGGTGCTGATCGATTACTGCCCCAAGGCCGTCATCGTGGAAACCAAGGGCTGGGAGCACCGCCAGGTCAGCCGCCCGGCCAACGAGATGGTCATCCGTGGCCCGCAGGAGGGTTTTACGGAGACCCTGCGGGTCAATACGGCTTTAATCCGCAAGTCCCTCCATTCGCCCAACCTGATTACCGAGTTTTTTAAAATCGGCCGGATCAACCGGCTGGACTGCGCCGTCATGTATATCGCCGGCCTGACCAACGAGCAGCTGGTTACGGAAACAAAACGCCGGATCCAGTCCGTCACGGCCGATTACATCGGCGAAAGCGGCATGCTGGAGCAGTTTATCGAGGACAACCATTTTATCCTGGTGCCGCAAACAGTATCCACGGAGCGGCCGGACCGGGTGATCGCCGGCCTGATGGAAGGGCAGGTGGCCGTTCTGGTCGACGGGAACCCCTATGCCCTTCTGGTACCGGCCACCTTTTTCAACGTCCTCCAGAATCCTGAGGATGCTTATGTACGCTGGCCTTACGGGAGCTTTCTCCGGTATATCCGGCTTTTTGGCCTCTTTCTGGCCACCTTTCTGCCCGGCCTCTACATTGCCGTGGTGACCCACCACCACGAAATGATCCCGACGGACCTGCTCCTGGCCATCTCGGCCAACCGGGAAAACGTGCCCTTTCCGTCCATTGTCGAGGTATTGATTATGGAAATTTCCTTTGAGCTGATCCGGGAGGCGGGCATCCGGATTCCCGGCCCCATCGGCCCCACCCTGGGCATCGTGGGCGCCTTGATTTTGGGTCAGGCGGCGGTGGCGGCCAACATCGTCAGCCCAATTTTAATCATCATCGTGGCCGTAACGGCCATCGGGGGGTTTACCGTTTCCAATTATTCGCTTTCGCTGGCGGCCCGCTTTTTGCGCTTTTTCAACATTCTGCTGGGGGCTTTCATGGGTATTTACGGACTTATTCTGGGGGTCTTTATCCACCTGCACTTTTTAGCGGCGGCCAAATCTTTCGGTGTGCCTTACCTGACTCCCATCGCCCCCCCGGCCAAAACGGCGCCGGATTTAATCTACCGGGGGCCCGTCTGGCGCCAGCAAACCCGCCCGGAGTACCTGCGTCCGGGGCAAAGCCAGCGCCAGCCCTTTTTTGGCCGGGGGTGGCGGCAGGGGCCGGGCCACAAAAGGGGTGAGGGTCGGCCGTGATTGACGAAGGCCGGATTGCTAACCGGGAAGCCATGCTGATGGCCGTGGTGATTACCATCACAGAACTATTTCTAACCTTTATGGCGGAAATGGTGGAAGTGGGGCAGACCGGAACGTGGCTGATCTTATTGGTCGCCACCATGGTTGCCGGGGTGCTGTATCTGCCAGTGGCTGCGTTGATGGAACGGTTCCCGGGGAAAAGCCTCATCGAGGCGGGGGAAGAACTGACCGGGCCTTATTTAAATGGCCTGTTTTCCTTTGTTTATCTGGTTTTCTTTCTTGGTTCGGCGGCCCTGGTGCTGCGGCAGTACGCGGAGCGCGTGCTGACCATCAGCATCCCTGAACTGCCGGTCAGCGTGGCCATGGCCGTGATGATTCTGGGCTCTCTGGTCGGCTGCCGCCTGGGGCTGGAAGCAATGGCCAGAAGTTCCCTGTTTATCATTTATTTTATCGGCTTTACCATTTTGCTGGTGAGTCTGCTCACCTACCCCTACTGGCGGTTTGATTACCTTTTTCCGCTGACCGGCCCCGGTCTGGGAAGGGTCGTCAGGGAAGGGATTTTTAGAAGTTCTTTGATGGGCGGGGTACCGCTTTTTCTGAGCCTTATTTTTCCCTTTCTGGAGAAACCCACCATGCGCCTGGCGGGACTGGAGGCGATCGCCATCGGGGGGCTGACCATGACCCTGACCATGCTGGCCATGCTGATGACCTTTGGCGTCAGCGTCCTGCAGGAAATGGTCCTGCCCTCCTACGAAATGTCCCGGCTGATCTACTTTGGCCGGTTTTTGCAGCGCCTGGAGTCCATCTTTGTACCTATCTGGGCCCTGATTGGAATGATGTACGTGGCCCTCGGGACCTACGCAGGCAGCATCATTATCACCAGGTTTTTGCGGCTTCCTTACCACCGGCCGTTTTTGCTGCCGGTGGCCATTCTGGTTTATTCCCTTGCCTTTGTTCCGGCCAACGTAACGCAGACGTTCTGGATCGATTTTCACCTGCTCCGGTATTACGGTTTTTTGCCGGCCTTTTCTCTGCCGGCCCTGCTGTTCGTTCTGGACCACCTCAAGAAAAAGGGAACAAAGGGCGGGGGGGAACGCAATGTTGCGTAAACCGGGGGGGCGGGGCCGGCCGGTACGGGAGCAGTAC
>DAISHP010000275.1:0-3441 GCA_036822475.1 Bacillota bacterium | reverse complement strand
ATAAAAATAAGCATTGAGGAAGTCAGGTACATGAAACTTTAGAATGTTTGGCAGATGCCGGTCGAAAAGTGACTGGCATCTTATTTCTTCATTAATAGTGGTGTAATGGCAACGGGCGGATAAGGAGGTTTGGTATGCCTAGTTTTTTAGAAATTACCAGGGAAAAATTTTATCGTGCCGTAGCAGAAGAATCCGGGCCGTATTTCGCCTGGTTCAGCCTTAACGATCAATGCAATTTAAACTGCCGGTACTGTTTTGCGGACGCGAAATATATCGGTGCCTCTCCTTCTGTCGGCGAGTTGACCACGGGAGAAGTTATGGATATTCTTGACAATGTTGTTGACGCCGGCACAAGAGCCATCCAGTTTGCCGGCGGGGAGCCAACCTTAAGGAAAGACCTGGAAGAGATAATCAATTACGCCTCTCATTTCGTTTATGTGGCTTTAAACACCAACGGGCAGCTGATTGATGAAGATAGGGCCCGGTCACTGGCTCAGGCCGGCGTGAGTCAGGTGAAAGTAAGTGTCGACGGGTTAAAAGAAAATCACGAATGGTGCAGGGGAAAAGGTACCTTTGAGAAAGCCGTCGAAGCGATAAGAAATTTTAAAAAATACGGCGTTCCCTGCGTGATGATGATTATGACTCTTTCCCGGAAGAATTATGCTGACCTTCCGGACCTGTTTAAATTGTCCAGAGATTTGGGCGCTGATTTTATCATGGTGGAATTTGTTCCGATGGGACACTCGTGCAACAAAGCGGAATGGGTGCTGACAAAAGAACAAAGAAAAGAAGCCCAGCGTTACCTTGCGGAACTTCAAAAAACGCATGGCCTGTTTACGGTTCATTTTGAAAATCGTTATCTAATCGCGGAACAGGAAGAAACGAAGAAAATATGTGCCGATCCTGCCAGACCATGCGGGTTTTATGATTTTAGCGTGGGCTGCATCAGTGGAATATATAGTTATTGTATTAATTCTGCGGGAAAAGTTACTGCCGGCGACATCTTAACGCTCGAAGCCGGTGACTTAAAAATGGAAAAAATGGATAATATCTGGAAAAACGCAGAGGTATTTAAATACCTGCGAAACAGAGAAAATCTCAAAGGTAAGTGCGGCAGGTGTCAGTTTAAATACGTTTGCGGGGGCTGCAGGAGAAGGGCTTACACGTCGACGGGGGATGTTATGGGAGCGGACCCGGCCTGTTGGGTAAGTCCAGATATTTGCCTGGATTCAGAAGGTACCTGAAAAACAAGAAAAGTCTACAATTCAATGATTATTTAATATTCATAAGTTTTATTTTGCTCTTGAATTTAACGCAAAAATAATTTATGATCTTTAATAAAATATGAAAGGAGCATTGAAATGCCTGTTAAAATGAGGTTTCCAGCTTCCTTGAGTCACCTGACCGGAGGGCAAAGGCTGATTGAGGGCAATGCCGGCAAGATAAAAGAATGTCTCGACGAGCTGGAACTTCGGTTTCCAGGGATAAAAGAGGCAATCAGCAATGGTCATATAAACGTTTATGTTAACGGCGACAACATAAAATACCTTCAGGGATTAGAGACCTTTCTTCGCGAAGGAGATGAGGTTAATTTTATCCCTGCTCTTGCCGGCGGGTAAGTAGTTGACCTGACCGGGGGTGAAATAAAGTGATTGTCGATCGTCCGGAATCTCATTTTATTTTTATTTACCATAAAGATATTTTTCGTGGTCATCATTACATAAAATATCAGGAAAAGCCTCTTACCGTGAAAGAATATCTGGAGCATTGGGGTAAGTGGGTGATCCTGGGCACCCGCGAGGAGCTCGACGAACTGGCCCAAAAAATAGATCCTTTCGTGGAGCAAGGTGTCATTCCCTGCGTGAAATACGACCGGAGGCCGCTTGCCGAATACGGGTTGCAGGATTGTGTGATGTGCGTTTATTGCGACGACAGGGAAAAAGATCAGGTGTGGAATGTTTTATCTGCATTGGGGGCGAGGGTAAGAGAAATAAGGGCCTGGGTATACGAAAGGGAAACAATCGAAATGTGGTCTCCGGGAGGTTTGTTTCTGGAAAAATGGATTGCCGCTAACTGCAAAAGCGAAAGGGAAGCCGAGGAAGTAAGAAAGGACGCCGAGATGAGAATAAAGAAGCTTTACCAGAGCGAAAACGAATTGTTTTTCGGATGGCCGCAATAGAAAAGAACAAATGGAGTATGAGGTGAAAAAATGAAATTTGACAGTCAGTTAAGAGTGCCGGTGCTGGATAATTATTTTTTTGCACCCGAAGAAGTTATCTATACCCTGGATAAATTGGAAAAGCTATCCCAAAAACATCCCGTGAATATTTTAATCACAGGAAGGCAGGGGTGTGGGAAATCTTCGCTGGTCCGTCAGTTTGCCGCCTGTTATAACCGGCCGCTGGCCGTCTTTCAAGTTGGTTTGTTGACTGAACCGGGGCAGCTCTTTGGCGAGCATAAACTTAAAGAAGGGGAAACCTATTTTCAGGAGTTTCTTTTTCCAAGGGCTATTTCGACCCCCCGCTGCGTGATTCACCTGGAAGAAATAAACAGGCCCGAGCATCCTAAAGCCTTAAATGAACTATTCTCTGTTTTATCAGAGGATAGAAGTATTTGGGTTGACGAACTGGGGCTGGTTGAAGTTGCAGAGGGCGTTATTTTCTTTGCGACCATGAACGAAGGAGAAGAGTTCATCGGGACCGAACCAATGGATGCGGCGTTGCGGGACAGGTTTTATATCGTCAATATGGATTACCTGCCGCTCGAAGTGGAAAAGGACGTTTTAGTCTTGAAGACCGGAATCTCCGAAGAACAGGCGAAAGACGTCTTGAAAATAATTAATAAGCTCAGGAGCGACGCGAATATTGCCTACCCGATATCTACCAGGCACAGTTTAATGACGGCTGAACTAATCGCTGCGGGTGCTTCTTTCCGGGAGGCAATTATTTACAGCCTGCAAATTTCCAGGGACGTGCTGGAGTCACTCCTTTTGTCTGTGCATGTAGAAACGAAGGATATGGAAATAAGAAAGAATGAATACAGTATTTATACCCCCGAATATGTAAGAACAGTTGGTGAGGATAATGTCTCTGCCAAAGCAAAATAACTATTCTGAATACTGGCGAAAAAATAAGTCTTCACTGGAACCGCAGGAAATGGCTTATGTTTTAAGGGCGCTGAAAAAAGTCGGTAATTATATTGCCACCAATTGCAAAACGATTGAATGGAAAGGTATGTCTACTTCCACCGAAGCAAAAATTGTCCTCGATCCAGCTTTTATTTTTGGCGTATACCCCGTGCCTCCGTGGAAAATGGACGTTCTGGTCGGGTATGTTGCTCACGAGGCCTTTCATTGCAAAGAACTAAGCGATTACATTTTGTTCAGTATCCTCGAAAACAAGAAGAAAGAACTTCTTCCCGGTCATAAGCTGTATTTGCAAT
>DAISHP010000274.1:0-3448 GCA_036822475.1 Bacillota bacterium | reverse complement strand
CATACCCTGGACCAGAGCACCCGAGCGAAACTTGGAAAGGTGGAAGTGCTGCTGGTCCCGGTGGGCGGGTATTACACAATCAACGCGGCCGAAGCAAAAGAAGTGGTGGAACAGCTCAATCCCGGCTATGTAGTGCCGATGCATTACAAAACAAAATATTTAAACCTGCCGATTGCGCCGGTAGAGGACTTTTTAAAGCTCTATCCCGAATACAAAAAAGAAACCGCCCTGGAAGTCCAGGCCGGAAAAAAGCCGGAGAAGACACAGGTAGTCCTGCTGGAACTGGCTCAATAAGGATCTTCGTCCTGTAACAAAGGCCATATTTCTTTGATTTGTTTTACTATCTCCCGGATCGACAGGGGCTCAACCGGCTCGTGAGCGGAAGCGTTACCCAGCGGATGAAGATGCCAGCCCCTTAGATTATCTTTGTCTATCCCCCAAATCCTTTCTGCTTTTTTAATTAAGGCAAAGGCAATAGTACCCGTTAGTTGATTGTAATAAATATTTAAAAAGATATTTTTTTGCAAGCTCACTCTACCGCTTAAAATAATTCCTTCGCTTTTAATATCGATGTCTTCGACAAAGTCAGTATTTGCCAGAGCAGAAAATAACTCTTCGAGGAAGGTTTTTAAATCCATTTTTCTTTCAGTTCCCTGTAATACTTGCGGAGGGTTTCCGCCCTTTCCCAATCCCAAAAATCTTTTTCTACCTCATAAGAATAAATGTCTTTGTTCAAAAGCCCTTCCTTGCTTTTTTTTATAAATTCATTAAACGACACATTCCATTTTGTTTCAAACTTTTTTACTTCTTCTTCCAGCTTTTGCAGTTTTAATTCCAGGTATTCATGAAACAATTGCCTTAAAGCAGAATCCAGATCCGGCGTTTGGGTTGCTTTAATTAAAAATTCACCCATTTTCGGCGATAGCATCAGCATAAGCATTTCCTTTCTTTAAATCAAAACTTTTCCCTGTCTTTATTTTAACTGAAAAAAGAAAAAAAACAAGGGCGGCTTGCTTACTTCCGCTTCTTTTTCCGCTTGCTGTGTTCGATGCCGACGTCGATGCGCCCGGTGGGTGCGCGCTCGTTGTCGAAGCCCCGGAAACTCCGGTAAATCACGCCGTCGTCGCCGATTTCGTACGGGATGTTCTCCACTTCTTCCACGTACCCCCGGTCTTCAATGGCCAGTTCGCTCTCCCCGTAGTAGGCGCCGGCGTCCGCCTGCCCGGCATGTTCGGTAAAGCGGGCCAGGTCCTGCCAGGTATCTTCCAGGTCGTATTCGACGTTGCCGACGGCCTCGTCGAAGCTCTGGTGGTAAATCTCTTCGATCACTTCTTCCTCCACCGGCCGGGTGGACTGGTCGGGACTTTTTTCCGCTTCCCGGCGGCAGCGGTAGCAGGTGGTGGTGGACGGCACGGCGTCCAGGCGCTCCAGGGAAATGGGCGCGCCGCAGAGCTCACAGGTGCCATAAGTGCCGGCCGCAATTCTGGCCAGGGCCTCGCCAATGGCCCGGATTCTCAGTCTGGCGTTTTCCCGTAAGGCGAAATCCTTGCTGCGCTCAAACAGTTCCGAACCCACGTCGGCGGGGTTGTTGTCGTAAAGCGACAGCTCGCCGATGGAATTGCTCAGGGAATCGGCCAGGCCGCCTTCGGTAAGGGAACGAACCCTTTCCTCCAGCTGCCTTTTCTCCTCCTCCAGGCGCCGCCGGAATATTTCCAGTTGTTCCTGCTCCATAAAATTTGCCTCCTGACATAGGAATTGGGAGCTTTACCGGGCCAGCTGAGCCTGGACAATGGCCACAATCTCGGCGATAAACCCGCCGATTAACGGCAGGTTCAGAGTGACCAGGCGCTGCAAAACGAGGAGGATGACGGCGCCCAAAATGGCAAACCCAATGGCCATGCCGAAACCGCGGGCCAGCCCGGAAATAAAATTCACGTATAAAAGGCGCCACGGGTGCTCCAGCAAATCCACGTATTCGGCCAGTTTCATCTTTTCCATGTTCGTGGCCAGCTCATTGACCCGGTCCCGCAAAGATTCCCACAATCGCTTTTCCGTCTCGTTCACTTTTTAAGCCACCGGTCCCCGTTCGGTTCCTTAATAATCTTCCCTTCACCACCAATGGATATTCTTTATCTTCGCCGGAGTCAAAAGGGCGGCCCGGCCTTCGCCAAGACCGGGATAGCAAACATGACCGCCGGTGAATAAGCTTAATGGCCCGCCCCCGCGGGGTAATTAATCCGAAAGGAAAAATTCGGCGAAAAATTTCAAGCGGCGGGTCAAAACAGCCCGCCGCCGGCTCGAAAAACCGCCCGGATTTTTCTTTTCGCCCTCGCGGCTTCCTTCCCTGTCTTTAGGAGGCCGCTTTCGGCACGCCTTTTCTTTCCAGCAGCTTGAAGTCGACCCACAGGGGGCTGGCGTTGAAGATGGAGGAGTACATTCCGCTGACCACCCCGATGAGCAGGGCCAGCACGAAGTTTTTGATGGTGGTGCCGCCCAAAAAGTACAGGGCGACCAGGACGAACAAAACGGCCAAAACGGTATTCACCGACCGGGTAAGTGTCTGCCAGATACTTTTATTCACCAGGTCTTCAAGGCTTTCGCCCTTCGCCCGGGAGCGCATGTTTTCCCGGATCCGGTCAAAGATGATAATGGTATCGTTAATCGAATATCCAAGGATGGTCAGGATGGCGGCAATAAAGGCGCTGTCCACTTCCAGCTGAAAGATGGAAAAGATCCCCGTCACCACCAGGGTATCGTGAACCAGGGCCAAAACCGCCGCAATTCCTTGTTTAAATTCAAAACGGATCGTGATGTAAATAATCATCAAGATGGAGGCGATGATTAAAGCCAGGAGCGCCTTGTAGGTCAGTTCCCGGCCGATTACCGGCCCCACCGATTCGTTGCGCAGGGTGGCAAACTGGCCGGGCTTCGCCAGTTCGGCGAGCAGCTTATTCATCTCTTCCTGGCTTAAGTGCCGGGTGCGGAGTAAAAAATCCCCTTCCCCGCTCTGCTGGACCCCCCGGCTGGTCTCCAGCCCCAGCGCGGCCACCGCTTCCCGCACCTTCTCCACGGCCACCGGCTGCTCGTAGCGAATCTCCAGGATAGTTCCCCCGGTAAAATCAATCCCCAGATTCAGCCCCCGGACGGCCAGCGAAATCAGCCCCGGCAGGATCACGGCGATGGAAATAAGATACCAGAGCTTGCGCAGCCGGACAAAATGCAAAGTCATGACAAGCAAACCCCCTATGCTCCGTAAAGTTTCAGGTTTTTGGCCACTCCGCTGGCCGCCACCAGGTGCAGGAACCATCTGGTCATGGTAATGGCCGTGAACATGCTGGCCACGATCCCGATGGAAAGGGTGACGGCAAACCCGCGGATGGGGCCGGTGCCGAGGAAGTAAAGCACAATGGCCGTGATCAGGGTGGTGGCGTTGGCGTCAAAAACAGCC
>DAISHP010000273.1:0-3465 GCA_036822475.1 Bacillota bacterium | reverse complement strand
CAAAAAGCCGCCGAGCAGCAAAAAGCCACCGCCCGGGAAAGAGAAGCGGCCGCTCGCGATTGGGAAGTAAAGTACCGGCAGCTGCAGCAAATCAAAAACACCTTAAAGGCGTTTGCGAACGGCTAAAACTTTCCCCCATAAATTTTTCCACCTACCCTCTTCCTTCGCGCTCCGGCCAAGAAATAGCCGGAGCTTTTTTTAGAAAAGCATCAGGGATAATCCCCCAGGCAGATTAAAGAATAAAAGGGCAAACGTTATCCAAAAGTGGTGTCCGCTGTTCACCGTCAACGTGCTAACTGCTAACATCAACCGCGCTTTACGATCCATCCTCCGGTAAAAAGAAACAAATTCCCCCGGGCTTAAAACAACCACCTTTTGATCGGCCGATGCCGGGAAGTGTTTTTTATTTCCGGTCACCAGGACAGTTCCCTCAACGGCCAGGGCAACTTCCAAAAAAGGTTCGTCATCGGGATCCGGCAGTTTCTCCGGCAAAGGTTGACCCACCGCCAGGATGCCCTCCGCTTCAATCTGGGTAAGAATATCCTCTGCTTTTTTAAAGCCGAATTTCGGACGGTTAAGCACCTCCCTGTATTCGGTCAGAATCCGGGCATCATAAACAACCTGCAACAAACCTCCCGCAACCATCCGCACAATTGTCCCCGCGTCACTGTGGGATTTCAGCAACCCGGAAACCAAAACATTCGTGTCCAGTACTATTTTCATCGCGGCCGGCTCCGTCTGACGGCCTGAATCTCGGCTTCGATTTCGGCTTCGGAAAGTTTATCCAGCCCTTTGTGGCGGGAGCGTTCCTGAATTTTATTTACGGCCAGGGTAGCGCGAGTGCGGCGCAGGACCCTGAGGTACTCTTCCAGGCGATCACCTTCTATGCCGGAAAGAATCGCCACCGGCTTTCCGTTAGAAGTGATTACCAGATCCCCTTCCTTTTGCAGCTCACGCCATATTTCGCCCGACTTCAACCTTAAATCCCGAACGGTTACAAAGCGCATAGAGAACACCTCGCTTCATTATCGGATGTACTAATTGTACACAAATGTGCTACGTATGTCAAACAGGTTGTTGGCAGTTAAAAGATAATTGGTGATTGCATGATCATTTCCCTCTTGATCAAAGAATATACCAGCTCCGGCGCGTACTTGCCACCGGCCAGAATACCCATGACGGTCAACGGCAACAGGGGATATAGCCTACAAAAGCCGGTACCCCACCCCGGGTTCGGTGATGAGGTGCCGGGGACGGGAGGGGTCGGCCTCGATCTTGCGGCGCAGCTGACCGATATAAACCCGCAGGTAGTGGATCTCGCTTTCACTGCCGGGTCCCCAGACGGCCCGCAAGAGCTGCCGGTGGGTGAGCACCTTTCCGGCGTGAAGGGCCAGGTTCTTAAGCAGTTCGTATTCGGTGGGGGTCAGTTTAACTTCCCGGTCGTCCACCATTACCCGGCGGCTGGCCAGGTCGATCACCAGGTCGCCAAACCCCAGAACCGGTTCTTCTCCTGCTCCGGCCGCGTGGCGCAGGGCGGCCCGGATGCGGGCCAGCAGTTCTCCCATGCCGAAGGGTTTGGTCACGTAGTCGTCGGCTCCTGCATCCAGGGCCACGATTTTATCCCTTTCCTGTTCCCTGACCGAGAGGATAATTACCGGCACCCGGGACCACTCCCGCAGCCGGCGGAGCACCTCCAGGCCGTCTGTGTCGGGCAGGCCCAGATCCAGGATAACCAGATCCGGCCGGAAGGCCGCCGCTCTCAACAGGCCCTCCTGACCCCCCGCGGCCTCCTCCACCTCGTAACCGTACCCCGTCAGAGCCACCTTTAACAGGCGCCGGATCTGCCTTTCATCGTCAACCACCAGAATGCGCGCTCCTTTAGTTTCCATGCCCGTGATCAACACCTTCCGCCGGAACCCTGCCCGGGGCGGCTTCACCCAGGGGCAGCACAAAGGTGATCACCACACCCCCGGCAGGATTGTTGGCCGCCCAGAT
This sequence comes from Bacillota bacterium, assembly GCA_036822475.1. Classification (GTDB taxonomy): domain Bacteria; phylum Bacillota; class Desulfotomaculia; order Desulfotomaculales; family Nap2-2B; genus JAIMBK01. The sequence continues at coordinate 1,470 of DAISHP010000273.1, read as the reverse complement.
CCTCCCCCCGTGGGCTTCGATGATCCCCTTGCAGATGGCCAGCCCCAGGCCGGTGCCGCTGACCAGGCGGGGGGACCGCAGCCGGTAGAATTTATCAAAAATGCGCCCCAGGTCCTCTTCCGGAATGTGCTGGCCCCGGTCGGCCACCGCCAATACCAGTTGCCCGTCCTCCCGGCGGGCGGCAATGGTGATTTCACTTCCCGGTTCGGAATACTTCAGGGCGTTGTCCAGAAGATTAACCAGCACCTGCTCAATGAGCATAAAGTCGGCCTGCACCAGGGGCAGTTCGGGTTGCAGGTCGATTTTCAGGGGGCGGGAACGCAGCTCACCCAGCCGGCCCACGGCCACCCCGATGATATCCTGGATGTCGCACCACTCCTTGCGCAGTGACAGCAGGCCGCTTTCCAGCCGGGCCATATCCAGCAGGTTGTTCACAAAGCGGTTCATGCGCATGGCCCCCTGCTTGATGGTTTGCAGCAGAACCCGGCGGGCGGCCGGGTCATATACATCGTCCCCTTCCAAAAGACCGGTGACCGCCCCGATAATGGAAGCCAGCGGGGTGCGCAGATCGTGGGAAAGAGAGTTGAACAGCGCCGTGCGCAGCCGTTCCGATTCGGCCAGCAACTGGGCTTCCCGGGCCTTTTCCGCCAGCTGGATGCGGGTCACCGCCAGGGCGGCCAGGCCGGCAAAGGCTTCCAGCAAGCGCACCTGCTCCGGGTGCAGGTAGCGTTCCCGGTCGCCGGTATGTACGCCCAGCACACCCCGCACCTCCTCCCCCGCGCGCAGGGGCAGGTAAAGACCGGCCGAGGCGCTCAAGGTATCCGTTCCCCGGCCGGCCATAACACCACGTTCAAAAACCCAGGTGGCCACCGCCCGCTCACTTTCATCCAGGGAATCCACCAACCCGGGTGACGAGGCGGCCCTTACGGCCAGCCGGCCGTTTTTATCGGGCAAAAGCACCATCACCTGTCCTTCCACGGTTTCGGCCACCTTCCGGGCCACGCTTTCCAGAACCGGCTCCAGTTCGGAGACGGCGGCAATTTCCCGGCTTAAAGCATACAGGGCGGCCGTCCTGGCCTCCCGCCGGCGGGAATGCCGTGCCTGCTCCTGCAGCCGGCTGGACAGGGTGCCGGTGAACAGGGCCACCAGCAGGAAAATAACAAAACTGATCAGGTAACGCAGGTCGGCCACGGTAAAGCTGAAAGTAGGCGGTACGAAAAGAAAATCAAAGGCCAGCACACCCACCAGCGCCGCCAGGACGGCCGGTCCTGTTCCCCATTTTACGGCGCCGGCCAGCACGGGCAAAAGAAACATGAGGGCAATGTTCACCGGACCCAGGAAAGTCTTGAAGGAAGCAGCGCAAAGAGTGACCAGGAACATCAGGACCATGATTCCGGCATAGGGCAGCAGCGGGGCGGGCGGCCGCCTTGCTACTCCCGGCGCCCGGGGCACCTCCCGGTCCTGGCCGGG
>DAISHP010000272.1:0-3537 GCA_036822475.1 Bacillota bacterium | reverse complement strand
TCGGGGCGGACGGTCTGCATTACCTGAGCCTGGAAGGCATGCTCGACATCTTTGGCGAACGCCGGAACGATTTTTGTACTGCCTGTTTTTCCGGAAACTATCCGGTAAAGATCCAGCCGTCCGCCAGGGGAAGGGATGCTCTGGAATAAGCATGGAAAAAAGAAAAGTAAAGGGGTTAACTTACGCCGGCGCCGGAGTGGACATTTCCGCCGCCAACCGGGCGGTGGATTTGCTGCGGGGGATCGCGAAAAGCACTGCCCGGCCGGAGGTTTTAAGCGACATCGGGAGTTTTAGCGGCCTTTTTGCCCTGGACGCCCGGCGGTACCGGGAGCCGGTGCTGGTTGCGGGCACCGACGGGGTGGGCACCAAGTTAAAGGTGGCCATGCTGATGGACCGGCACGATACGGTGGGCATCGACCTGGTGGCGATGTGCGCCAACGACATCGTCACCTGCGGTGCAGAGCCCCTGTTTTTTCTGGACTACCTGGCGGTGGGCCGGCTGGTTCCGGAAAAAGTGGCCGCCATCGTTTCCGGGGTGGCGCAGGGCTGCCGGCAGGCCGGCTGCGCCCTGCTCGGGGGCGAAACGGCCGAGATGCCGGGTTTTTACGGTCCGGAGGAATACGACCTGGCCGGCTTTGTCGTCGGTGTGGCGGAAAAGGACAGGATTATTGACGGCTCCCGGTGTGAGCCCGGCGATTGTTTGCTCGGCCTTGCTTCCGCCGGCCTGCACAGCAACGGCTATTCCCTGGCCCGCAAAGTCCTTTTCGAGGCGGGCGGTTACCGGGTGGATACGTACTGCCCGGAATTGGGCCGCACCGTTGGCGAGGAAATGCTGGTCCCCACCCGCATTTATGTGAAAACAGTGCTGGGTTTGCTGGAAAAGTTCGATTTAAAGGGAATCGCCCACATCACCGGCGGCGGGATTACGGAAAATCTCCCGCGGATCCTGCCGGAAGGAACGGCCGCCCGCATCGAACGCCATTCCTGGCCCGTTCCGCCGGTTTTCGGGCTCATCCAAAAAATCGGTCAGGTGGCGGACGACGAAATGCTCCGGACTTTTAACCTGGGCCTGGGCATGATCCTGGCGGTTTCTCCCGGGCAGGTCGACGCCTGCCTCGCCCGGCTGGCCGAAATGGGCGAGCGGGCTTACCTGGTGGGACAGGTGGTGGCCGGCGACCGGAAAGTAGAATACATTTGATGCCGGTTGCCAGGCGGGCGGCAAAATAAAACGGATGAAAAAATGGAGGGGAGAAGTCGGAATCGAACCGGACCCCGGCTCTTGATGCGGCCGGCCAGCGGGTTTGCAGCCCGTGGGGGGCGCCAGCCCCTTTCTCCCCATAAAATAAACTTGTTATGGAAAATGGTTACCTCGATTGGCCCCGGTTCGTTTTGTTGCTGGGGCCAATTTTCGTTGGTAGGTGAAATCAAACCCGTCCCTTCCTTGTCTTGATCATTTCCAGAAAGGCTTCGATCCGCGTTTTCAGCTGGCCGGTGTCCCCCTGGCCGTAGTCGGTTTCAATCTGCAAAAGAGGGATGTCGTGCTTTTCCAGTACCCTTACCACCCGGTTGGCCTCGATCAGGTACGGATCGCAAAACGTTAACGAGCAGTGGATGATCCCGTCGGCCCGGTACTCTTTCGCCAATTCCACCAGTCTTTCCATCCTGCCCGGGTTCGGGGTAAAGCAGGCGCAGTTTGTCTTCAGGTACCTTGCCGCGATGTGTTCGGCCATTTCCTCAATGCTCGCGCCTTCTTCCGGCACCAGGTTTTCGAAATAACGGAGGCCTGTACAGAGCTCCTCGGCGACAATGACCGCGCCGCTGCTTTCGATCAGGTGCGGCACTTTCCAGTTGGGAATGGCCATGGGCGTGCCGGTGACAATAATCCGCGGGGCGTCCGGCGCCTCAACCCCGTTATTTTCCCGGACCCTTGCTTCCAGTTCGGCGCAGAGTTCCCCGACCCTGGCGGTAAAGCGCTCCACGTCGTCGTACATGGCGATCTGTTCGATCAACAGGCTGTCCTTGCCGCTGATGGGGGCGGGATTGTGCTTGCGCAATCCGGCCAGGCGCAAAAGGGCCCGGCGTTTGCCGTTGACCTCTTTAATCGCGCGCCGCAGGGAGGCAGCAGTGATCTTGTTCCCGGTGAATTCTTCCACCCGGGCCAAAAAATCCTTCACCTCGCTCCTCCACAGGGCTTCGTCTTTTTCCCGTTTCATTTGGGGGACTTCCATGACGTGGACGGGAACGTAATCGCTTAAAATCTCGAAGGCTTTCTTTTTCCCGTCGCAGGTGGTTTCCCCGACCACCAGGTCGCAGGACTCGAAGTACGGGCAAACCCTGGCCACCTTAAAGCCCATAAAGGATTTAATGAGGGGGCAGATGCTGCCAGGCAGAATCTTTTGCGCCTGGGCGGCGCCGATTTCCACTCCGGAGCAAAGGCCGATGCAAATCCCCCCGGCCGCGCGGATAATTTCTTCCGGAACAAAAACGCAAAAAGTGCCGATCACTTTGCCCCCGCGGGCCTTGTGTTCCTGCAGCTCCTGGATGCGCAGACCGTGGATCTCGGCCACGACGAAATCAAAGTATTCCATTTTCGCCGGCCGGTTTTCCTGGCTTAAGTATACCTCCCCGTAAGTAAGTGGCAGGGCCTGCAGCAACTGGTCGTGGGCCCCTAAATCAAGCCCGAGGGATGCCCACAGCTGGCGGTAAGAGGAAGACATGAAAGCACCTCTTTCATAAAAGTTTTTTCAGTAAAAATTATATATAAAAATGGTTAATTATTAAAATAAATGTTTTTTATGATCAAACCAGGTGTCATTATACCTGCTTATCAGTTTTCCTCCTTCCGTCTAAATAGTCGTTTAGCCAGTGGGAAGAAAGGCTACCGACTGCGCCATCATCTTTAAACTGCGCTCCTTGTAATTACCGCTCCGGAGCAAAAAGAAAAACTGCTTGCCGCCATTCCCGAGGCCAACCCGGGCAAAAAGGGGATCGCCTCAGCGCCGGTGGCCGTGGTGCTTTGCACCCACCCCGGTCACTCCGGAGAAAGGGCGGGCCAAAAGTATTACCTGGTTGATTGCGGAATCGCTTTGGAGCACCTGGCCGCCTGTGCTTTAGGGCTGGGCACCTGCTGGATCGGGGTGTTCGATGAAGACCGCCTCAAAAAGGATTTCGCGCGGCCAGAAAGGCCGTCACCCGGCGCAATTACGAATTTTATGACGCGCCGGTGGTTGTCTACCTGTGCCTGGAGCAAGCATTAGAAAACCAGTTAAAAGTGATTAAAATTCAGGAACAGCATCAGGCCGGCCTGCAATAAGCCAATCAGAAAACCAATTACTCCGCCCAGGATTTCGATGTGGCGCAGTTCCCGCCCGGCCGCCTGAAGTACAATCTCCTCCAGCTTTTGCAGTTCAAACTCGTTCAGCCTTTCTTCAACCAGGCGGCCCAGTTGAAATTCTTCTTTCAACTTCTGGCCGGAGCGCTTCAGCAGCTCATCGAGCAGGACGGGAAGCTCTTTGTGCACCTGTTCGGCCAGCAGAT
>DAISHP010000271.1:0-3551 GCA_036822475.1 Bacillota bacterium | reverse complement strand
AATTGAGAAAAGCCAGGGTAGCGGGACAAAGGTAACGGTCTTTCGCAAAAGCCAGGTAGAAATGCCTGGCAATTTTCATTTGTAATTTCCACGATGCGTGCGGCCTTAAAATTGCGTTTCCGCAGGTATGGATAATCTATTGACAAAACCATTGCTTTGAAATATATTAAAATATAATCAATTAAACAATTGATTAACTATATTAGTTCGGCTGGAGGTAGTCCGGTGAAAGGGAATGAGTTTCGCCCGCCCGTTAAAAACAACGATGTCTGCGACAGTTTTTGCCCCTCGGGAGCAGAGATCAGTGATCTAAAGGAGAAACTATTAGAGGTGGCCGGCCTGTCCGAACTTTTTAAGGTACTCGGGGACGAAACGCGCACCCGGATTCTTTACCTCCTGGCCCACCGGGAGCTTTGCGTATGCGACCTGGCCCAGATCCTGGAGATGAATTTGCCCGCCGTGTCCCATCACTTGCGGCTGCTGAAGGCCCTGCGGCTGGTCAAGTACCGCCGGAAGGGAAAAATGGTCTTTTATTCCCTGGACGATGAGCACATTGTGAACCTGATCCGCGAGGCGCAGGAACACTTTGCGGAAGGAAGGTAACCGTAACCGATGCGCTACACTTTAGCCGGACTGCACTGCGCCGGCTGTGCCGCCAGGATTGAACAGGAACTGCGTAAGCTGAAGGGCCTCGAAGGGACCGCCATTAACCTTGCCGACCCCGCGCTGGATTTGCCCCCCGAGCTGGTTCCGGCCGTCCGGGAGATCATTGCCCGCCTTGAACCGGACGTCAGGCTGGTGGCCCGGACCGCCGGCGGTTCCCCGGAAGAAGACGAAGCAGCGGGCGAGAAAAAACGCCTTTACCTGATCGGTGCAACTGCGCTGCTGCTCGCCGGAGGGCTTTTCTTTAAGGATTTCCTGCACCAAACCCCTTTTTCCTGGGCCGAATACCTGGTTTTCGGCGCCGCTTACCTGCTGGCGGGCGGAAAAGTCATCCGCGCCGCCCTCAAGAACCTGGTTTACGGAAAGGTTTTTGACGAGAACTTTCTGCTCAGCGTGGCCACCGTCGGGGCCATCGCCATCCACCAGTTGACCGAGGCCGCCGCGGTGATGCTTTTTTACGCCGTGGGCGAGTACTTCCAGGAACGGGCGGTGAACCGCTCCCGCCGCTCCATCGCCGCTCTCCTGGACATCCGGCCGGAGTATGCCAATCTAAAGGAAAATGGAGAAACCAGGCGGGTCCGGCCGCAGGAAGTGGCGGCCGGCCAGTTGATCGTCGTCAAGCCCGGGGAAAGGGTGCCCCTGGACGGCGAGGTGGTAGAGGGGACCTCCTTTCTGGATACCTCGGCCCTGACGGGGGAAGCCGTGCCCCGCAAGGTAGAAGGCGGTGAAAAAGTCCTGGCCGGGATGATCAACGGCCAGGGCCTCCTCACCGTCCGGGTGACGAAGCCCTATGCCGAATCCGCGGTGGCCCGCATCCTGGAACTGGCGGAGAACTCGGCCGGCCGCAAGGCGCCTACCGAACAGTTCATCACCGCCTTTGCCCGTATTTACACCCCGGCGGTGGTGGCGGGAGCGGCGGCCGTCGCGGTTATTCCGCCCCTGGTCCTGCCCGGGGCCGCGTTTTCCGAATGGCTTTACCGCGCCCTGGTGCTGCTGGTCATCTCCTGCCCTTGCGCCCTGGTGATTTCCATTCCCCTGGGTTACTTCGGCGGCATCGGCGGGGCTTCCCGCCGCGGCATCCTGGTCAAGGGGGCGAACTTTCTGGATGCCCTGACCAGCCTGCATACGGTGGTCTTTGACAAGACGGGAACGTTAACCAAGGGGGTTTTCCGGGTCACGCAGGTGGTCCCTGCCAATGGTTTTTCGGAAGCAGAACTGCTGGCCGTGGCGGCCTATGCAGAGGCCTACTCCAACCATCCCATTGCCCAGTCCATCCGGGAGGCCTACGGGCTGCCCATCGATCCGGACAGGGTAGGGACCTACCGGGAGATCCCCGGCTACGGCATCAGCGCCGTGGTGGGCGGCAGGCGGGTGCTGGCCGGCAGTGAGCGCTTGCTGCACCGGGAGGGGATCGCCCACGGAATTTGCGACCTGGCGGTCACCGGGGTGTACGTGGCCGTTGACGGCACCTTCGCCGGTTACCTCGTAATCTCCGACGAACCGAAGCCGGATGCCGGGGAAGCCGTTGCCCGGCTGAAAGAGCTGGGAGTCAGGCGGACGGTGATGCTTACCGGGGACGAGGAAACGGCGGCCCGGCGGGTGGCCGAATCCCTCGGATTGGATGCCTGTTTTGCCGGACTGCTGCCGGAGGACAAGGTGAAGAAAGTGGAGGAGCTGCAGGCGGCCCTCCCTAACCGGCGGAGGCAAAAGCTGGCCTTCGTGGGCGACGGGATCAACGACGCGCCGGTGCTCACCAGGGCGGACGTGGGGGTGGCCATGGGGGCGCTGGGCAGCGACGCGGCCATCGAGGCCGCCGACGTGGTGCTGATGGAGGACGCCCCTTCCAAACTGGCGACCGCCGTCCAGATCGCCCGCCACACCCGCCGCGTGGTCCGGCAAAACGTGGTTTTCGCCTTAAGCGTCAAGGGGTTTTTCCTGGTCCTGGGGGCCTTCGGCGCGGCCACCATCTGGGAGGCTGTATTCGCCGACGTGGGCGTCGCCCTGGCCGCCATCTTCAACGCCGCCCGGACCCTGCGGTACGGGGGCCGCTAAAAGCCGGCAAACACCGGCCGGGTTCACCGGTTAAAACAAACGTGTCCGCCTGCCTGGCGGACAATACCGATCTTCCATAGATAAACTGAGCTGGCCTTTTCTTTGCGGAGTTCTCCCTTACCGGACAACTTTTACCGGGTAGCGGGCGGTTTGGGGATGACCGGCGGTCAAAATGGGCAAGTCTTCTGTTTGAGCCTGGGCGATAAGCAGACGGTCAAAGGGATCCCGGTGATAACCGGGAGGATGTAAACATGCAGGGCATGGTTCATTTGGACAGGCAAGGCGGCAAAGTTATTGATCGCCAGTTGATCGGCAATGCCATCGTGGACGTTCACGGGATCGAAAAATACGTCTGGGTGAAGGAAGGGGTGAATTCTCCGGCGGCGAATACAACGCGGTTTTTCACCTGGAGAAGACCGCGGCCAAATGGCGGATCACCATGATTGACGAACTGCTCGAAGAAGAATGCTGGAAGTTCGGGTGATGAGTTGAATCCAAACGCTCTGTGCAGACCCGGGGCGCCGGCAATGTCCCTGAAGAAACAGGCGATACGCACTCCCATGTTGGCCGGATTACCCGGCCTGACCAGGGCTACGCCCAAAAACCCCGGCACGGCGCCGGTAAAAGTGATTATCCCTTCGTTATGCTCTCATCATGCTTTTCGTTCTTTTTATGCTTATTTTGCTTGAGAGGAAAAAGTATTTTGGTGAAGAACACAATTAATAATTAAAGGTGAACTAATGCGTGTTCCAATAATTTTTTTCGATCCTTTGCTGGTCTAGGGATGACTGATGGGCCGGGGAGAAGGTGGAGAAATGCAAACAGAGAAGTCCGCA
>DAISHP010000270.1:0-3552 GCA_036822475.1 Bacillota bacterium | reverse complement strand
TGCTGCGTGCGGGAGACGGCCGAAAACAAAATTTACGGACTGCTCGGGGAGTTCCGCCGGCTGAAAATGAACCGGCCCGGCCTGATGATCGGCTTAGGCGGCTGCCTGACCCAGCAGGAAGCGGCGGCCAAAAAAATCCGGGACCGTTTCCCTTACGTCGACCTGATTTTCGGCACGCATAATCTTCCCCGGCTGAGAGAATTGATCGAACAGGCAAAAGAGAGCCGCCGGACGGTGGTGGAACTGCTGGACCGCTCCGCACCGGCGCCGGAAGGCCTGCCCATCCGGCGGGCCAGCGGCGTTAAAGCCTGGGTGGTGATCACCTTTGGCTGCAACAATTTTTGCACCTACTGCATAGTTCCGTACGTCCGCGGCCGGGAGTGCAGCCGGCCGCCGGAAAACATCCTGGCCGAAATCAGGGACCTGGCGGCGCAGGGGTATAAAGAAGTGACGCTGCTCGGTCAAAACGTCAATTCTTACGGGCGGGATCTCCCGGGGAACGTGGATTTGGCCGGACTTTTAACGGAAGTCAACCAGATTGAAGGGATCGAACGCATCCGGTTTACCACTTCCCACCCCCGGGATTTTTCCCCCCGCCTGATCGAGACGATTGCCCGGGGCGAAAAAATTTGCGAGCACATCCACCTGCCCGTGCAGGCGGGAAGCAACCGCGTTTTGCGCATGATGAACAGGGGTTACACCCGCGAAGACTACCTGGCGCTGGTGGAAAAAATCAGGGAGGCCATTCCGGGAGCAGCGCTTACCACCGACATCATGGTCGGTTTTCCCGGCGAAACGGACGAAGATTTTGCGCAAACCCTCGATCTGGTGGAAAGGGTCCGCTTTGACAGCGCCTTTATGTTTATTTACAATATCCGCCCGGGCACGCCGGCCGCGCGCCTGCCCGACCAGGTGAAAGACGAAGTGAAAAGAGCCAGGATTAAAGCGCTGATCGAAAAGCAAAATCAAATTACCAAAGAGATTAATACAAATGAAGAAGGGAAAATTTACCGCCTCCTGGTGGACGGCGAGAGCAAGACCAACCCCCAGATGTTAAGCGGGCGAACCCGCACGAACAAGCTGGTCATTTTCCCCGGCCCGCCGGAATTGGTGGGAAAATTCGTTGATATAAGGATCACCAGGGGGAAGCTAACTCATTTAGAAGGGATTAGGGAATAGGGATTGGGGATAGGGATTATCTGTTTTTCAATGAAATTACTAGAAATATTTTATTTCCGGCAGGATTTCCGGAGTTATTGGAGAATTCCATTTTTCAAAAGATTATTACGAGTTGGCTGATTGGCACCGGGCAAACTTTTTGGGGGTGAAGACATTGTACGTCGGGGTGGATGTAGGGGGTACTTACACGGACGCGGTTCTCCTGGAAAAGGGGTGCGTGCGCGCCACGGCGAAGGTTCCCACGCAGCCGGACCTGCTTTCTTCTCTTTTAGAAGCGTTTGACAAAATCATCAGGCAGGGGTTTCCCACGGAGCTGATCAAAAAGGTTGTCTTCAGCACAACCATGATTACCAATCTCATTGCCGAGAAGAAGTACGACCGCGTCGGCCTTCTGGTTATGCCCGGTCCAGGCTTAAGCTACTCCGCATATAACTTCCCGGCGGATACCCAGATCGTTTCCGGGGCGATCGATTACCGGGGAAGGGAAATTGTTCCGGTGGATTTAGCCGGGGTGGATCAGGCCCTGGCCGGTTTCGCTGCGAAAAATTTACGTAAAATAGCGATTGTCGGGAAGTTTTCCTCCCGGAACAACGCCCACGAGGTGCAGGTTGAAAAACACGTCCGGAAAAAATTTCCTGACTGGCATTGTGAAGTTGGCCACAAGGTGGCCGGGCAGTTGAACTTTCCCCGGCGGGTGATTTCGACCTACCTGGCCGCCGCGACCAGGGAAAAATACCAGAACTTTATCCGTTCGGTGCAGGAAGCCCTGGCCAAACGCCACCTCACTGCTCCGGTCTTTATTTTAAAGGCCGACGGCGGCACGCTCCCCCTTTCCTACTCTTCGGAAACAGCCATCGAAACCATTTTCAGCGGTCCGGCGGCCAGCACCCTGGGGGTCCAGGCCTTAACGCCCGCCGGCGAAACTTCAGTGGTGGTGGACATCGGCGGCACGACCACGGACCTGGCTCTGATTTTAAGCGGAGTACCCCTGCTGTCCTCGAAGGGAGCGCGGGTAAACGGTTACCTTACGCATGTCCGCACCCTGGCGGTAAAATCGGTCCCCATCGGCGGGGACAGCGCTGTGGACCGGGTGGGCAGGGATATTATCGTTTACTCAGAGCGGGTGGGTCAGCCCTACTGCCTGGGCGGCCCCGTCCCGACGCCCACCGATGCGCTGCGGGTGCTTGGTCTGGTGATGCTGGGTGACGGGGAACGGGCCGGGGAAGCGATGCGGATGCTGGGAGAACCGCTGGGAATCAGTAACGAAGAAGTGGCCGGGCGCATCATTTCTTTTGTTTGCGACACCATCGCCCGGGAAATCCGGTTAATGTTTACCCAGTGGGAACAGGAACCCGCCTACCGGGTGTGGGAAGTCTTCCAGAAGAAAAAGGTCCGGCCCAACACGGTGGTCGGCGTGGGCGGCGGAGCCGCCGGTTTAATCACGCAAATCGCCGCCCGGCTGGGCGCTTCCCCGATTATTCCGCCTTACGCGCCCGTCGCCAACGCCATCGGGGCGGCGGTGGCCCGGCCCACCCTGCAGGTAAGTTTAAGGGCAGATACCGAACAGGGCACTTATGTGATTTTGGAGGAAGGCTACCAGGATCAGCTGCCCGCAGGGCATTTTGACGAGGGCAAGGCCGTCGAACTGGCCAAAGACTGGCTTTTCAAACGCATTACCAGATACGGCCTGGAAAAAGACCTGAAGGAAGTCGAGGTAACCAGGCGGGAAGTTTTCAATGTGGTGAGGGACTGGGTGACGGTGGGACGGCTGTATGATGTAGTGGTGCAGTCCCAGCGGGGAATCACCTGCCACGTCGGGAGCGAGGTGAACAAGGATGACGCTTAAAAAAACCGGCATCGTCTTTTTTCCGGCTTTCGACTGGGCTATTTCGCCCACGCATCCGGAAAGGGAGGAAAGGCTGCTGTACACCAGGGATCAGATTTTCGAAGAAGGCGTTTTCGATTTGCCGCAAATTCAGGAATATCCTCCCCGCCTGGCCACCCTGCACGATATCAGCCGCGTCCATTTTTGCGTCCCCCGGGTGCAGAGCAGGATCACGGAAGCCCATTTAATCGCCGCGGGGGCAACCATGCTGCTGGGCGACCGCATCATCGCCGGGGAAATTAAAAACGGCTTTGCCCTGGTGCGGCCGCCGGGCCACCACGCCATGCGCGTTGTCCACGGCAACCGGGGCTTTTGTAACATCAACAACGAGGCCATTCTGGTGGATTATTTGCGCCGCCGCTACGGAATCAAGAGGGTGGCGATCGTTGATTCGGATGTGCACCACGGGGACGGTACGCAGGATATTTTTTACCACGACCCGGACGTGCTGCTTATTTCCTTCCACCAGGACGGCCGGACGATTTACC
>DAISHP010000269.1:0-3554 GCA_036822475.1 Bacillota bacterium | reverse complement strand
ATCTTGAGGGGCCTGCTCCGGGTACTTACCTGGAAACTTTGACAATGAATCACCTTTTAACCAACTTTCGCCCGCCTGACCGTCAAAAACAAGCGCTCATTAAAATTACTTATTTACCCGCCGGCATGATTTACCTCGCCCGCCACCGGCAAGAAATCGTCGCTTACATCGCCTTTCACCGGCCGGATAAATATTCCCGCTGGAGCAAGCACCCCCGCATTTTAGAAATGGGCGGCATTGAAGTAAGCCCGGAGTGGCGGCAGTGCCGGCTGGCGGAGAACCTGCTGAAACTGGCCTTTGCCAATGAACGGCTGGAAGACTTTATTGTGATCACCACGGAATACTGCTGGCACTGGGATCTGAAAAACACGGGCCTGAGCCTGTGGGGCTACCAGCAGGTTCTCACCAAACTATTCGGCAGGGTAGGCCTGAAAAAAGTAACCACCGACGACCCGGACATTCTTGAGCACCCGGCCAACGTTTTCATGGCCAAATTCGGCAAAAACGTCGGCAAAGAGGATCTCGCCCTGTTCGAAAGCATGCGCTTTATGGGCAAACCCGGCCAGGCGGCCGGGCTCTTTCAGGCCTGCGTTTGCAGCAACGGCCGGACGAGATAATCGGCAAAAAATTCGGCGATCTCCTCCTTGCTCATGCTCCCCTTTTCGGAATACCAGCGGGGGATCCAGTTCACCGCCCCCATCATGATAAAGACGGCCATTTTACTGGAAACTTGACGAAAGATCCCTTTTTCAACCCCTTCGTCCACGAGCCGGCGGAAATACCTTTCGTACTGATCCCGCTTGGCAATGATAATTTTCCGGTAATCGTCCTTCAATATGAATTCCTGGCCGAGGGTAACAGTAACCAGGGGCATTTCACCCACCACCGTTTCGATGTGCATCTTGATTCCTTCTCTTAGCTTGACATCCGGGGGCCAATCCGCAGCCAGAATTTTCTCCATGCGGTTAATTAACATGTTCATGGCCAGCTCATAGCACTGAAAAAGCAGTTCCTGTTTGCTGTTGATGTAGTAATAAATTGACCCTTTGGTATATTTCAGCTTCTTGGCGATATCCTCCAGGGTGGCCTCGTGATACCCCTTTTCGCTAAACAGTTTGGCGGCAACCCTGATGAGATTCATTTTTCTTTCCGCCGCTCTTTCCTCGCGAAAACTCACCGGTTGCACCTCCTTAGAAAATAGGGATTAAAGGATAGGTTTAGGGAGAGAACTCTTGCCGGGCAAAATTATTTTCATCACTTAAAATGTAAGTTATCATGGGCAAATCTTCCGAAATTGCCAGGCCCAGAGTTTCCCCGGCACAAAGTAAAAATTCTCTATATTTCTCTGGAATTATGTTATTCTACAAAATGCACTACTAATCCTTGTGGGTTCAAAAAATAAATTCCTGGTTTATTTATAACCAGCAAGGTATAAAGGTCGCCGCACAAAGATTACCCGGCCTGAAACTCCCCGGCAGCGGCAAACGAACACCGGGCAGTAAACCTGGGTTAAAAAAGGGAAGAAACAATGTCACCCGTCTTTTTAAATTCGAAACGCCCGGGAGTTACCCCGGGCGTTGCCGTACCTGAACGGCTTTTTACCGAAATTTGCGCCGGCGCGCTGCCTGCGCTTTTTTCTTGCGCCGGACACTTGGTTTTTCGTAACGCTCGTGTCTTCTCGCCTCAGCCAGTACACCCGCTTTCTGGCAGGTGCGCTTAAAACGACGGAGGGCACTGTCCAGTGTTTCGTTTTTTCCAACCCGTACCTCTGCCATCCATTTCCCCTCCCTCCGCCTTTGATTACCGTCTGCACATTTTTCAACCCCACTTTGAACATTAATATTTGACCATTTTAACCGTTAACCGGGCGGCCAATGCAAGGAGCGTCCGGCGAGAAAATGATAATGCAGGTGGAAAACCAGCTGCCCGGCATCTTCCAGGCAATTGCCTACCAGCCGGAAACCTTTGCGGTCGAGGCCGGCTTCTCTGGCAATAATACCGGCAACACGCTGCAGATGACCGACAACCCCTTCCTCTTCTTCTGTTAAATCCAGGAAGGTGGGGATGTGTTTTTTAGGAATCAACAAATAATGAACCGGGGCCGCCGGATGAATATCCTTAAAGGCCATTACCCGGTCGTCTTCATAAATTATTTCGGCCGGGACGGTTTTTTGCACGATTTTACAAAAGATACATTCTTGCAAAATCAAATCACCCCCTTTTGAACGGTCATCGGTTGTGAAGAATCATCTTCCAAAAGCAAGCTGCCGGCCGCCGGAGTGATCAGCACGTAACTATTTAACATTCAGCAGTCACCTGATCTTAACAATTCAACAGAATTTTTTTAAATCCTGCTTTTCCGGTTGAATTTCACCGCACCTTCAACCATTTTCCCGCGTAAATTCGAACCAATCAACTCTTCTGCCCGGACCGCTACCAGTTCGCCCCGGCAATCGCCGGCCGCCGGAAAAATGACCCGGAGGTAATTGCCGGTCAGCCCTTCGTAATGCCCCGGAAACTCCCGGGAGGGCTCTTCGGCCAGCACTTCCACCTCCCGGCCCAAAAAACGGGCGGCAAAAGAGCGGGCCAGTTCTTCGCCCAGGCCGATCAGCAGACGGCTTCTTTCTTCCTTCACCGGTGCCGGAATCTGGTCCGGCATTTTGGCGGCGGGGGTGGGTTTGCGCGGCGAATATTTAAACACGTGCAGCCGGGAAAAGGCCATTTCCTGGACGAAACGGTAAGTATTTTGGAACTGCTCCCCGGTTTCCCCCGGAAAACCCGCCATCACGTCCGTGGTAAGCGCTGCCTCCGGAATGTTCCGGCGGATCTCCCGAACGAGCCCGCGAAAATATTCCGCGGTATAATGCCGGTTCATTCTTTTCAAAACCGCGTCGTCGCCGCTCTGCAGCGGGATGTGCAGGTGAGGGCAGATCTTGTCGTGGGCGGCGACAGTGGCAATTAATTCGGGACTCACGTCCAGGGGTTCCACTGAACTGAGCCGCAGCCGGACCAGGCCGGGCAACTGCACCAATTCCTTCAAAAGAGCCGCCAGATTGACTTTTTCCGGCAGGTCGCAACCGTAGGCGCCCGTGTGAATGCCCGTCACCACGATTTCTTTAAATCCGGCGGCAATCAATTCTTCGGCCTCGGCCAGGACCTTTTCCGGGCGCCGGCTTTTCAGCGGACCCCGGGCGTAGGGCACAATACAGTACGTACAGTAGTTGTTGCAGCCTTCCTGGATCTTTAAAAAAGCCCGCACGCGCTCGTGGGCGGCGGCGGGTGCGGGCAGCTCCTCGCATTCCCCGGCGGTGCGAACGTCGCGGACGGCCTGCCGGGGACCGTCCGGCCGGGAAGCTGCCCTTTCAATTAAATCAACGATCCGGGCCCGCTCCCGCATCCCGACGACCAGGTCGACACCGGGAATGGCCAGCACTTCCCCGGGAGCCACCTGTGCGTAACAACCCGTTACCACGATCATGGCCTCCGGATTGTTTCTCGCCGCCCGGCGGATCAGCTGGCGCGATTTCCGGTCGCCGATGTGCGTAACCGTACAG
>DAISHP010000268.1:0-3593 GCA_036822475.1 Bacillota bacterium | reverse complement strand
CTCCCTCGAAAATAGAGGCACAGAGGCAACAGGCACAAAGGAAAATACGCCTGATTTATGCCTCATTTTCATGATTAATGGAGAGAACGGACGTTCTCATGGGGAACTCCCTCGAAAATATCAGGCACAAAGCTTCCAGGCACAAAGGCACAAAGTAAATATTCCGGGTCGTTTATATACTTCTCTTTGTGCCTCTGTGCCTTAGTGCCTCTATTTTTTCTATAAATATTTATATGTGCATCACCGGTTGTTAATTACTGGCAGATAATTGCTCATTTCATATTTCCCCCCGGATTAAGCATAATACAAATAAACAAAAACGATCCCGATTTTTATATTTCTGGGGAGGCGGAAGGAGATGAGCAACTCACCTTTTTTGAAATGGTCAGCGTTGTTAACTTTATTTACGCTTTTAACGTGCGGCTGCGGCTGCAGCCTGAAGAAACCGCAAAAAAAGCCCCTTCCGCCGCGTCTGAAAATAGCTGTGGCCGTCTCTGATTTGGAATGGGACGGGATGCAGATAATCCGTAAAACTATGGAGCAGAGGGGCAAAGGTGAACAGGTAGACATCACCTGGCTCGACGCCAAAAACGATCCCCGGGAGCAGAAAAAGCAAATCGAACAGCTGCTGAAAAAAACCGGCCGGCAAAAGATAAAAGTGGTTGTCCTGCAGCCGGCCGATCCCCTGCAAAGCGCTTCTCTGGTTGAAAATCTGGCCAGGGCAAAGATCAAGGTGCTTGCCCTGGAGAGGTTGATTCCCAACGTTCCCCTGGACGGTTATATCGCCTCCGACCACCTTTTGGCCGGGCAGCTGCAGGCCCGCTACGCATTAAACCGGGCCGGCCCGCAAAAACCGATGAACGCCCTGATTTTAAAGGGTGACCCCGCCGACCCGGCGGCGCAGGAGATCGCCGCGGGAATCCGCAATTCTTTAAACGGAAATGTCCGCCTGCTGACAGAAGTCGATCACGTGCGCAACGACGAGGGCACGGCGGCCGTCAACGTTCAGCAGGTCCTCAAAGACAACCAGATTGATGTGATCTTTGCCACCGACAGCCGCCTGGCGGCGGGAGCCGTGACGGCCTTGAAATCAGCCGGCCGGAACGGCCATGTGATCACCACCGGAGTGGGAGCGGGCCGGACCGCTTCCCGTGCTCTGCTTGCTGGTCAGCACGACGCCGAAGTGGACACCATGCCCGAGATGATGGCCCAATACATCCTGGACGCGGCGGTGAGCCTGGCCAAAACGGGGCACTGGCAGTACGACCTGCGGATCAACAACGGCAATTACAGCGTGCCGGCTAAAATAACGCCCGTGCGTTTGATTGACCAAAGCAACGCCTACCTCCTGGAACAGCGGTGGGGTAAGGAAATTCGCGGGGAACAGGGAGGGCGGAGCCAGGGCCAGGGCAGCAGCGGCGAAAGCTCCGGGGAGGGGAGCCAGGATCAGGGCGAAGGTGAGCAAGAAGGACAGGCAGGTGGGGAAAATCAACCTGAGGGCAGGAAACAAAAAGCGAAAACTAAATTACGGATCACCACCCAGGAAGGGAAAACGGTTGAGGTGGAGATTCCGGGGGAGATCAAACGCATTGAATCGACCCGGGAAGGACAGGCCGGACAGGAGGGTGCCGGGGGCGCCGGGGGCGGTTAAATGCAGCGAAAGGTTTATGGTATAATAAATAAATGAAGAGGCACAAAGGCACAGAGGCAGAAGGGAAGAGAGGCACAGGCACAGAGGGACAAAGACACTAATGCATAAAGAGAATTGCATGTTTATTTTCTGCTCTGTAATCCTGATGGAGCTTGAAATTATTAACTAAAAAGCAATAAGTTAAGTGCCCGGCACTTAACTTATATAGACATAGTTCCTTTGTGCCTTTGTGCCTGTTGCCTCTGTGCCTCTGCTTACGAGGGAGTTGCCCATAATAACATTCGTTCTCCCCATAAATAATGAAAATAATTATGTATAAAAAGTATCTATCTCTAATCCCTATTTCCTAATCCCTATCCCCTATTTTCGAGGGAGTGGTTCGGAATGCAGTTTCGTTTAAAATCGGATTTCGAGCCCCGGGGAGATCAGCCCGGGGCCATTGCCGCCCTGGTGGAAGGCCTCCGGCGGGGTTACCGGATGCAGACGCTGCTGGGTGTAACGGGTAGCGGGAAAACCTATACGATGGCGCAGGTGATTGCCGCCGTCCAGCGCCCCACGCTGGTTCTGGCGCCCAACAAAGCGCTGGCCGCCCAGCTGTGCAGCGAGTTTAAGGAGTTTTTCCCGGAAAACGCGGTGGAGTATTTTATCAGCTATTATGATTATTATCAGCCGGAAGCCTACATCCCCCAAACGGATACTTACATTGAAAAAGATTCGTCAATCAACGACGAAATCGATAAGTTACGCCACTCGGCCACCTGCGCCCTTTTTGAACGCCGGGACGTGATCATTGTGGCGAGCGTGTCCTGTATTTACGGCCTGGGCGATCCGGGCGAATACCGGGACCTGGTGGTTTCCCTGCGCCGCGGCCAGGCTTACGACCGGGACGCCGTTTTGCGCAAGCTGGTGGACATTCAATACCAGCGCAATAACATCGACTTTACCCGCGGCACGTTTCGCGTTTTAGGCGACGTGATCGAAGTTTATCCGGCCTCGTCCACCGAACGGGCCATCCGCCTTGATTTCTTTGGCGACGAAGTGGAGCGGATCCTGGAGTTCGACGTGCTTACCGGGGAAATTTTAGGCGAGCGCCAGCACGTTTCGATTTTTCCGGCCAGCCACTACACCGTTTCCCGTCCCCGGATGGAACGGGCCATTGCGGCCATCGAACAGGAACTGGCGGAGCGCCTGGCGGAACTGCGCGGCCAGGGGAAGCTTTTGGAAGCCCAGCGCCTGGAGCAGCGCGTTACTTTTGAAATTGAGATGATGCGGGAAATGGGTTACTGCAAGGGGATTGAAAATTACTCCCGGCACCTGACCGGGCGCGCGCCGGGGGAACCCCCGTACACCCTGCTGGATTATTTTCCGGACGACTTTTTGATGTTTATCGACGAGTCCCACGTGGCTCTTCCGCAGGTGCGGGGCATGTACGAGGGGGACCGGTCCCGGAAGACGGCCCTGGTGGAGTACGGCTTCCGGCTGCCCAGCGCATTTGATAACCGGCCGCTGACCTTTTCCGAATTCGAACGGCGGATTAATCAGGTGATTTTTGTTTCCGCCACGCCCGGCCCTTACGAACTGGAGCACAGTGCTCAGGTGGTGGAGCAGATTATCCGGCCGACGGGGCTGGTGGATCCGGAACTGTCCGTCCGCCCGACCAGGGGTCAGATCGACGATCTGGTGGGTGAGATTAAGGGCCGGACGGCCAGGGGGCAAAGGGTTCTGATTACCACGCTGACCAAAAAAATGGCCGAAGACCTGACGGACTACTTGCGCGGCCTGGGGATCAAAGTCCGGTATATGCATTCGGACATCAACGCTTTGGAGCGGATGGAAATTATCCGGGATTTGCGCCTGGGCACCTTTGACGTGCTGGTGGGGATTAATTTATTGCGGGAAGGGCTGGATTTGCCGGAGGTAAGCCTGGTGGCCATTCTGGATG
>DAISHP010000267.1:0-3601 GCA_036822475.1 Bacillota bacterium | reverse complement strand
GGCCTAAGGCAGGCATATTTTCCTTTGTGCCTTTGTGCCTGTTGCCTTTGTGCCTGCTATTTTCTAAGAAGTGCAAAAAGCCTATCCCCTACCCTGAAAACAAATTTTTATCCTCTGATGGTGCCACGAAAGTGGCATGAGGGTCTACCTCCAAATGCAGGTGCCCGACTTTTCGGCCGGCCCGGGGAGTTCACCGCTCAACTCACTTAATATTTTCTCCAACTCTTCCGCGCTGGCCGCCTGGTTGATCCTGACCCGCATTCTGGCCGCTCCGGGCGTTCCTTTCAGGTACCAGGCCGCGTGTTTGCGCATTTCCAGGACGGCTGTCCTTTCCCCTTTGGTTTCGAGCAGGAGTTCGAAGTGCTTTAAGGCCACCTCTATCTTCTCCTGCCGGGTGGGCGGCGCCGGCACCTCCCCGGTGGCCAGGTAATGCACCGTCTGCCGGAAAATCCAGGGGTTGCCCAGCGCAGCGCGGCCGATCATGACCGCGTCGCACCCCGTCACGCGCATCATTTCCAGCGCATCCTGCGGACTCCAGATATCGCCGTTGCCGATCACCGGAATGCACACCGCTTCCTTCACCGCCCGGATTATGTCCCGGTCGGCTTTTCCGCTGTAAAACTGACTCCGCAGGCGTCCGTGTACGGTCACTGCCGCGGCGCCCGCCTCTTCCGCCAGCCTGGCCACCTCCACGGCGTTGACGGAATTTTCGTCCCACCCCTTGCGCATTTTCACCGTCACCGGCACGCTCACCCGGTCCACCACTTCCTGGACGATCCGCGCCGCCAGCTCCGGATTTTTCATCAGCGCCGCCCCTTCGCCGTTGTTGACAATCTTCGGGGTGGGGCAGCCCATGTTGATGTCGATGATGTCCGCCCCCAACCCTTCCGCGATTTTCGCCGCCCGGGCCATATATTCCGGGTTGGACCCGAAAATCTGCACACTCAAAGGACCGGGCTCGCCGTCGTGATTCAAGATGGTCAGCGTGCGCGGGTTGCCGGATAAAAGGGCCTGGTCGCTCACCATTTCGGTGCACGCCAGGCCGCAACCGAATTCCCTGGCGATCATCCGGTACGCCCGGTCTGTCACCCCGGCCATCGGAGCAGCGATGACCGGGTTGGCCAGTTTAATGCTGCCAATCTTCATTCCTGCTTTTCTCCCCGCGAGCAGATGATCATTAGCAGGCAAAGACCATTATTGTGCCGTGCTAACCACGGCCGGCGGCTCCTCCGGCGCCCCGGTTGCGCTCGTAGATAATCCGCAGCCCCGTCAGGGTAAGCAGCGGTTCTACGCGGTCGATAGTGCCTGCCTCGCTGGCAATCAGCTCCGCCAGGCCGCCCGTGGCAATCACCAGGGCGTTTCCGCCCATCTCCTTTTTCATTCGCCGGACAATCTCGTCCACCTGTCCGGCAAAGCCGTAAACAATCCCGGACTGCATGCTGTGCACGGTGTTTTTCCCGATGACGGAGGGGGGGCGGACAAATTCCACCCGGGGCAATTTGGCGGCCCGGGCAAAAAGCGCTTCCGTGGAAATGCTGATGCCTGGTGTAATCACGCCGCCCAGGTATTCACCTTTGGCGGAAATGGCGCAAAAGGTGGTGGCCGTGCCGAAGTCAACAATAATCAAAGGCCCGCCATAAAGTTCAAAGCCGGCCACGGCGTTCACAATCCGGTCGGCACCCACCTCTTTGGGATTTTCATACTTGATGGCCAGGCCCGTTTTAATGCCGGGGCCGACCACCAGGGGAGCAACCCCGAAGTACTTTTGCGCCATTTGCTCCAGGGACAGCATTAACGGCGGCACCACGGAGGAAATTACCATATCCTTAATTTCCGGCAGCGTGATCCCGATGGATTTGAGCAGATCCCGTAAAAGCATTCCGTACTCGTCCGCCGTCCGGTAAGGAAAGGTAGACAGCCGCCAGTGCTCCAGGAGTTCTTTGCCCCTGTACACGCCCAGCACAATATTGGTATTCCCCACGTCAAAGGCCAGAATCATTTCAATCACCGTTTTTTAAACCCATTGTACCAAAGGGCTGTTCGTCAGGCAACATTTCTTTTTCGCTATCCGGGCTGCGGCTCTCTCCAGGGTATGCTCTACCGCCCGCCTGCAGTTCCCGCCGGGACAGGCAACCGGGACGCCGACATCCAGGGAAAATTGCTCAGGCCGCTTCTATCTGGTGGTTCAAGCGTCCGCCTCTTTCCCCCGCAGCACCGCCAGCCGCCGGCCGACTGCCCTGGCCAGCACGGCGGCGGCCGCCGCCTTTAAGAGGTCCAGGCCGATAAAGGGAAGAAAACCGATTTTGAGGACCTGCCCCACAGAAAAAGTTTTCCCCAGGTAGAAATTTAAAATCAGGTAAAGATAGGGCAGGCCAAAAAGATAAAGAGCCGCCAAACCGCCTGCCATCGCGAGAAAATATCGGACTGCGCCCGGCTGCCCCTTTTTCGGCAAGAGCGCTCCCGTAACGTAGGCCCCGGCAATATAACCGACCAGAAAACCGAAAGTAGGCTGAAGGACATAAGCCGGGCCGCCGAAAGGCGGTTTCTCAAAAACCGGCAGGCCGATTAAGCCCAGCAGTACGTACACCAGCATGGCCAGCGCCCCCGCGCGGGCGCCCAGCAAGGCGCCGCTCAGCATCACCACAAAAGGCACCAGGCTGAAAGGAACCACCGGCGCCCCGAAGCGGAAGAGCGCCGCCGCCACCATTGCCAGGGTCGCAAACAAAGCCGCCAGAATCATTTCCCGGATCGTCAGTTTCATTAATCACCTTCTCCTTTCTTTGCCAATCATTTCCTCTTGCTTCGTCCGCCCGCGCCTTCGGCGGGCGCCGGTTGCTTCCAGGCCGATCACGGCTGTTTTTTGACCGTATTTTTTGGCTGTTATTGTTAACCTATTCAAGCGATCAGGTTAACAATTAACCCAAAAAATAAAAACCTGAAAAGAAAAGCCGGCCGGCAAAAAGACTTAAAAAACGCAACCCGAAAAAGACCGCCGGGATTTTAAAAAGGCCGCAAAGAAACCTCCCCGGCCGTGATGTGCCGGACCGTCCCGTCCGCCAGCCGCAAAACCAGGTTCCCTTCCTCGTCTACATCTTCCGCCCACCCCTCTATACTTTCTTTTAAACTGCTCACCCTCACCGGGCGCTGCAGCGTTACGCACAGATCCTTCCATAGCTTCAATACCGGGGCAAAACCCTCTTTGATCCAGATTCGATAAAGCTGTTCCATTTCCTGCAAATACGCCTGCAATAATTCTACCCGGGAAACAGTCCGGCCCGCGCAAGCCTTGAGCGAAGTGGCCGTGTTCGCAATTTCCCCGGGAAAATTATCTATATTTACATTTACGCCGGTGCCGATGATTAAATAATTGATCCGCTCCATCTCCGCGCTCATTTCGGTCAGAATGCCGCAAATTTTTTTGCCGCCCAGCAAAAGATCATTGGGCCACTTAATCCCCGGCGTAAGGTCAACGACCAGGCGCACGGCCCGGGCCACAGCCACGGCGGTGAGCATGGTCAGCGGGGGGGCGGCGGCCGGATTGACCGGCGGATAAAGGATCAAAGAACACCAGATCCCTTTTCCGGCCGGGGAAAACCAGCCC
>DAISHP010000266.1:0-3627 GCA_036822475.1 Bacillota bacterium | reverse complement strand
TGGTTGCGGGGGTAGGATTTGAACCTACGACCTTCGGGTTATGAGCCCGACGAGCTACCAGCTGCTCCACCCCGCGTCATTTTGGAGGTAGGAAGTTAGAAGTCGGAGGTAGGACTTGACGGAATTCGGCTGCGCCGAATTCCCTTTGTATCTAACATCCAACTTCCAGCCTCTAACATCTAAACTGGTGGAGGGGGTAGGATTCGAACCTACGAAGGCGACAGCCGGCAGATTTACAGTCTGCTCCCTTTGACCACTCGGGAACCCCTCCGAAACGGACGTCGGTCGTCGGAGGTCGGATGTCGGAGAAATTTATATTTCAGCGTTACTTCACGATAGGATTTTTTAATCTCCAACCTCTCGGCGACTGGATTGGAGCCGACGGTGGGACTTGAACCCACAAACCTGCTGATTACAAATCAGCCGCTCTGCCAGTTGAGCTACGCCGGCAACAAACCTCTTTAAAAAAGAGCAAAGAATTTCGCATCTTGCAAACGCATATTTATAATAGCAAAAAATCTTGACTCTGTCAATATGTAAATCGGCGGTCCGGAACATTGCTTGCTGACTACCGCCCCCTGCGCAAATATACGCCGGTTTCCTTCACCACCTCCACTTGCCTGCTCCTGCCTTTATACCATCCTTTCGGGTAAAAATAAATCCGGAAAAACCGGAAAAATGTTAATGATAAAAAACCGTCTGGATTGCTGTTCTTCCCCCACTTCTGCATTTACCCCTATTTTAACTAAATTTTTTCGAACTGGCAACAGTTTTTTCTGTTTGTTTCAAACAACCCCAGGAAAACATCAACATTTGTCGAAAGAGAAAAGAATAAAGGCAGTTTCTTTTGTTCATGCTAGTTTGCAAAGGGGGAGGAAGCAAAAGTGAAAAAAATCTGGTTAGTAACAGCAGGAATTGTGCTACTCGCCGGGGTGGCTTTCGGCGCCGGCAAACACTACTTTTCAAACGCCCGGCCATCTACCGGGCAGGAAATCTACAGCCCGGACGCGACCAGTCACCCCCAGGCCGGCCCGGTCGAGCAAGCCCGGGATAATCCAGACGGTCCGGGCGGGGAAAGCACTGGTTCATCCGGCACCAGTGCACCCGCCGCCAAACCGGCCGCCAGCAACTTATCGAACAAACGCTACGGGTGGGGCATTAAACGAAACAACAACCACCAGCCACCGGAAGTACCGAAAGAAATTGCCAGCCTGCTGGCCAAATACGACGCCTACTGGATCGGCGACACGCACCAAAAAGCGGTTTACCTCACCTTCGACGAGGGGTATGAAAACGGCTATACCCCCAAAATCCTGGACATTTTAAAAGAGCAAAAAGTCCCGGCCGCGTTCTTCATCACCGGGCATTACCTGAAATCCCAGCCTGAACTGGTGAAAAGGATGGTTGCCGAAGGGCACATTGTAGGCAACCACACGGTGAACCACCCCAGCCTGCCGGACTTAAGCAAAGAGCAGATTAAAAAGGAAGTGGATCAGCTTGCGGAGGAATTTTTCAAGCTGACCGGCCATAAGATGGTTTACCTGCGCCCCCCCAAGGGTGAATACAGCGAACGCACCCTGGCCGAAACCAGGGAAATGGGCTACTACAACATCTTCTGGAGCCTGGCCCTGGTGGACTGGGTGCCCATGCCCGGCGGCGCCGAAGAGGCTTACCAGTCGGTCATGAACAACCTCCACAACGGCGCAATTATCCTGCTGCACGCCGTTTCCAAAGACAATACGGAGGCGCTGGAAAAAATTTTAAAAGACGTGAAAGCCCAGGGATACACTTTTAAAACCCTGGACGAACTGTGAAGAAAAACAAAACTACCTGACCTGGAAACAAAGTTTGTTCAACCCCACAAGCGGCTAGTCCGTAAACCCGGATGGCAACAATGAAAAATTATATGCTTGAAATGCTCTCCAGAGCCGTTTATCCCAACATGAAACGGTAATTTGTCTTTTCACCTGTTGGGCAAAAATAAGCACAGCAGCCAGATGAATAGCATCAAAACCGCGCAGCTGGTGTTTTTCAGCCAGGTCCCCGGCCAGTAGAACAAGCGTGTCTGATATTTCCAGGACGAGGTATCTGTTCCAGTCATTAAAAAACGAATTTATTACCCGGCAGTTCGTCCTGTCCGATAATCCCCTCCCGGTAACTGCGGGCAAAAGCCGCTCTCAGCAAAAGCGATCTTGCAGGTGGCAATTACAATGGAGCAATCCACCAGGCTGCTAACCTGATCAGAACCTTCTTCCTGGACATAAAGTTTAACTAACGCACTGGTATCCAGATAACAAATCATTACCGGCGGTCCTCCGCAACAATTGCGGCAATCGTCCGCCCTTCCTTCACCCGCGGCGGACGAGGAAGACCGGCGGGTTTTCCTCCCTTCCACGAAGCCAGACCCGCCGCCAAAAGATCGGTAATTTCCTTGGGCAACGCGGGTTGAAAAGGAACCAATCTTGCCACTGGTTTGCCATGTTCCGTGATAATTAAGGTCTCTCCCCGTTTGACCCGTAAAAGGTATTTACTTAAGGAATTCTTGATATTTCTAACCCCGACCTCTTCCATAGAATTCACCCCTATGTAGCTACATTATACTACTTAAATGGACACATAGCAAGAAAAATACTTCCTGATAAAATTACTTATCCGCAATATTCAACACGGCCATAAACGCTTCCTGGGGAATTTCCACGTTCCCCACCTGCTTCATGCGCTTTTTGCCTTCCTTTTGTTTTTCCAGCAGTTTGCGCTTGCGGGTGACGTCGCCGCCGTAACACTTGGCCAGAACGTCCTTGCGCCGGGCCTTGATCGTCTCCCGGGCAATCACCCGGCTGCCGATCGCTGCCTGGACCGGCACGTCGAACAACTGACGGGGGATCAGGCTACGCAGCCTCTCCACCAGCTGCCGCCCGCGGGCGTAAGCCTTCTCCCGGTGCACGATGCAGGTCAGGGCGTCCACCGGTTCTCCGTTTACCAGGATGTCCAGCTTGACCAGGTCGCTTTCCCGATACCCCGCCAGTTCGTAATCCAGGGAAGCGTACCCGCGGGTGCGTGACTTTAACTGATCAAAGAAGTCGTAGATAATTTCGCTTAACGGGAGTTCATAGGTGAGCATAACGCGCTTTACGCCCAGGTATTCCATATTTTTAAAAATCCCGCGCCGCTCCTGGCAAAGTTCCATCACCGCCCCGATGTAATCCCTGGGCAGCATGATCGTGGCCGCCACAAAGGGCTCTTCCATTTTTTCGATTTTTCCCGCCGGCGGCAGTTTTGCAGGGTTTTCGATGAAGAGCTTCTCTTTCGCCATAGTGGTTACCCTGTAGACCACGTTCGGCGCAGTGGTAATCAGGTTCAGCCGGTATTCCCTTTCCAGGCGCTCCTGGACGATTTCCAGGTGCAAAAGGCCCAGAAAACCGCATCGGAATCCGAAGCCCAAAGCCTCTGAAGTCTCCGGCTCGAAAACCAGGGAAGCGTCGTTAAGCTGGAGTTTTTCCAAAGCCTCGCGCAAATCATCGTAATTAACCGTATCCACGGGGTAGAGGCCGCAGTAAACCATCGGCGTCGCCCGCCGGTAGCCGGGCAAGGATTGGCGGCCGGGCGGACCGCTTCGGTGATCGTGTC
>DAISHP010000265.1:0-3627 GCA_036822475.1 Bacillota bacterium | reverse complement strand
CCGGCCAGTTTGTAAATTAAAGCCAGGGTAATCATTTTTAACAGCGGAAGGCCCACGATCAGCAGCACGGCGACCATTCCGGCGATGCCCGCGGCGTTTTTAATCAACAGCGAGGAGCTGATGATCGCTTCCAGAGCGTCTGCATACATGCCGCCCACGATCGGGATAAAGGCGTCGACGGCGAACCTGGCCGTCCGCAGGGCGATCCCGTCGCCGATCCCCCCGGCCACGCCGCGAATGGCCAGCAGACCCAAAAAGATGGTGCTGAAAACCCCCAGGATGCCCAGGGCGACGGTTTTGAAAAGGCCGGCCAGGTGGGACAGCCGGAAGTGGGGGGAAAGATTCCCGGCAATGCTTAACACGGCGGCAAAAAAGATCAGCGGCAGGACAATGTTTTTCGTCAGCGTGCCGAGCAGAGCCAGGCTGGCCAGGATGACGGGGTGAAAAATGGCCGCCGAAGCGACACCCCCCAGAGCCACCAGCAAAGTAAGCAAAAGAGGGAGCAGGGCCTGCATGAAGGAAACCATTTTGTCCACCACTTCCCGTCCGGTGTTGACGGCTAAGGCAAAGGAGCCGACGGCCAGCCCGATCAAGACCAGGTAGACCACGGTGTAGCTGAGCTGGCCGGTCGTCCCGCGGTCAAAGGCTACGGTCAGGTTATACAGAACGGCGCAGATCACGGCCAGAATAATCAACTTACCTAAAAGGGCCGCGTTGGCCGCTACTTCCCGGAAAAGGCAGGTCAGTAGATTATTGATCACTCCAGCCGGCGTTAAATCAACATCCCCTTTGGCCAGCTTAACCAAAAGATCCTTGAAACTCAGTTCCGGTACGGATTTCTGAATCTCGCTGTCCAGCCGGTCGAGGTACTCTTGAATTTCCTGCAGGTCCAGTTCAGTCCTGGGGAGGGGCTCGTTTTCTTGCCGGCCGGGGGGAGTTTGTTCCCCCGCCGGCACCGGGGCGGCGGCAACTGCCCAGGCCGGCAAGAGCAGCCAGGTGCAAATGATCAGCCAGATGAAATGCTTCATTTTTTCACCTCTGTTTTTTACGGCACCAGCTTGATCAGGGCCTGCAGCACCGCGGCCAGGATGGGCACGGCCAGGATTAACACCAGAATTTTGGCGGCAAATTCAATTTTGACGGCCAGGGCGCCCTCCCCGGCGTCCCGGCAGATTTGCGCTCCGAATTCGGCGATGTAGGCAATGGCGGTAATTTTTAAAATGGTGGCCAGGTAAATTGTGTTCAGGCCGGCCCGGTTCGCCAGTTCTTTTAACACGTCGATGACTGCGCCGATTTTGCCCAGGACCAGGAAAAAAATGATGATGCCGGCGGCGATGCTTACGGCGGCGGCGATTTCGGGCTTGTTTTGCCGGATCGTCACGGCCAGCACCGCCGCGACGATCCCGATCCCCACAATTTGCATGATTTCCATTACCCGTCGGCCCCCATGAAAATAGGAATTGGGAATTGGGAATCAGGAATTAGGGGTCTGACCCTTTTCCCTGATCTGATTATGTTTATTCAAAATTCCTTAGAGAGTTGCCCATGAGAACAATTGTTCTCTCCATAAAGTAATGAAAATATGTAAAAGTATTTACCCCTAATTCCTAACCCCTAATTCCTAATTCCTGTTTTTATGAGGCTAAAAGAGTTTGAAAACCGACCTGACCTGCTCGAAAAAGCTTCCTAAAAGCTGGATCACCCAGATTAAAACAATCCCCAAACCGCCCAGGGTGGCTAAGAAGGCGTAATCTTCCTTGCCGGAGTTTTTCAGGATGTAATGCGCGGCGCCCACCAGAATGCCGACGCCGACAATTTTAAAAATCAGGTTAATGTCGTCAGTCATCTTTTTCACCCCGTTGGCTTAAGATAAGAGGAGAACAATGACCAGGCCGCCCAGAAAGCCCAGGTAGTTCCACAATTTTACGTGGCGCGCGGCCTCGTTTTGGGCCCGGGCTATTTCAGCGCCGGTTTGTTCAATGGCCAGGCGCAGGTGCCTGGTCTGGTCCTGGCGGTCTGAGGTGCCCAGCACTTTGCCCAGATTGCTTAAGATTACCAGGTCGCTTTTCAAAAGCGCTGTTTGCGGATAAAAGCGCTTCAGCGCCCTTTCCCAGGCTTCGTGGGCCGTGCAGCCGGGAGTGTCCCGGAGTTCGGCCAGGACATATTCAAAGAGGGGCTGCACCCGTTTTTCGCAGCGGGCGGCCAGGGAGCGCAGGGCCTCCGCCAGAGGCGTGGCGGCGTAATTGATTTCCGTTTCCAGCATTTGCAGGGCGGTCTGCAGGCTGCGCAAGTCGGCCGGCCGCAGGGAATAATTGCGGGCCACGAGCATCCCCAGCAGGCCGCAGCCAAGAATGATGACCAGGGAACCCATCAGCTTGAGCACGGCAGGGCAACCCTTTCTTCAGGCCAGCTCTTTTTTAAGCGGCTTCATGGTTTTCCCGTCAATGATTTCTTCCACCGTTCCGATCCCCCGGGAGCGTCCCAGCAGTACATAACGCTCAATCACCTTTAAATTGAACAAATAATTCAGGGAGGGCCGGGCCGCCAGTTCAGCCAGCGAAGATCCGTGCACCGTAACGATTACCTTTACCCCGGCGTTGAACACTTCTTCCAGGGCGGCCACATCTTCGCGGCTGCCGATTTCGTCGGTAGCGATAACCTGCGGGGCCATCGAGCGCAGCAGCATGATCATCCCTTCAGCTTTCGGGCAGCCGTCCAGGACATCGGTGCGGATGCCCACGTCGCGCTGGGGCACGCCGCGGCAGCAGCCGGCCAGTTCCGAACGCTCGTCGACCAAACCCACCGTCAACCCGGGAAAGTCGAGCCCGGGGAGGCCATTGCTGATCTGCCGGACCAGATCGCGCAGCAGGGTCGTTTTTCCGCAGCGGGGCGGGGAGAAGATGAGCGTGTGGCAAACATTTCGCGCTTGCCGATCGAGAAGGTACGGCAAAAGAGAGGTTGCAATGTTGTTTACTTCCCGGGAAATCCGGATATTCAACCCGGAGATGAATTTGAGCGTTTTCACCCGCCCTTTTTCAATCACCGCTTTGCCGGCCAGACCTACCCGGTGACCGCCCGGCAAAGTGATGTAGCCGTTTTTCAGTTCTTCTTCGAAAGCATACAGGGAACACCCGCTGACCAGTTGGACAGTTCGCTGGATGTCGTCTGCTGTGGTCAGATAGGCCCGGGTGCCGTCTCTGGCCAGGGTGCCGTTTGGGGCGACCAGACGGTCCTCGCCGGGCAGGCCGACAATTAACGGTTTGTCCTGTCGCAAACGAATTTCTTCCAATTGTTCCAGCACTTCCGCCGGTAAATTGAGAATGATTTCTTTTAAAGCCGGCGGGAGAACAGATAATATTTCCCTCCAGGGGGCAGCCTTTGGCGCAAAAAGAACCTGTCGGCTGCCGGCGGAGCTTTCTTCCGGCTGCTCCGAAGGAGCGGATTTTGTCAGCGGACGCACTTTGGACACCGGTTTGTCCCTCCCTATATCCCATAACTATGGTCGAAGGCGCTGTTTTATGCCAGACCTTTCTGTCGAAAATAAAAGGTCCGGCAGCTGGTTCACAATCTTGAAAATGAGCAGGTTGGTATGCTACTATTTAAATAACAGAGGTTTGCTCTTTAAGC